>JAFSTZ010000192.1 GCA_017445525.1 Eubacterium sp. | reverse complement strand
TGTGATCATCACGATAGCATCGGATATCTTGGAAACAGACTCATCGGTAAGCTTAACCTGCTTTCCGATAACATCTACAGCTTCCATCGTACGCTGACTGGACTCGCTCAACTCATTGATGATCTTCTCGGCATCAGCCCTTGCATCATCTATACTGTTTGATGTATTGGTAAGATTATCAACCTTCTCAACGATCTCGGAGATAGCGCCTCCCATATCGTTGACATTCCCTGTGGCATTCTCGATGTCATCAGCCTGTGATACAGCACCCTGAGAGATATTATCAACCGCATGTGATATCTCGGTAGAGTTATGAGTGGTATCCTGTATCATGTTAGTCATCAGCTCAGAATCCTGCTCAAGCTCATCAGCCGAACGAACTATATCCGCAATAACTCTGTGAAGTGCATCAACAAGCCGCTGAAGCGCTTTTGCCATAAGTCCCAGCTCATCTCTTCTCTTCTGGTACTTATCCGGGATACGTACATCCAGATTTCCATGAGCAACATCCGCAACAAGAACCTGTACCTTTGATATAACACGTGAGATAGCATGTGCAGCGAAAAATGTCACAATACCTGCAACAAGCAACAATACAACTCCGATGATGACCATCATCATAACCTTCTGGTTGATCATTGCATCAACGGTCTCGGAAGGCTTGCCTGCAAAGTACATGCCGACGATCTTCTCCTCGGAATCCTTCATGGGGATATAATAACCGTAATAATTGGCACCCTCTATATCAAGATCATAAGTTGAGTAATCTTGTCCCTGGTTAACAACCTGATCTACTACGTCGGCAGCTGCCTGAGTCCCGACGATACGCTTGCCCTCTGCATCCTTAAAGGAGGTTGCATAACGAGTATCACCGTAGAACAGTGTGACCTGAAGATCGGTGTTACCGGTAAAGGAGTCTATAAAAGTCTGATTCTCGGAGACGTTGAATCCGCCTTTGTAAAGGGTAAACTGTCCGCCCTTCTCCTGAAGCATATAATCTTTGCCACTTATAGCCTGATAAGCTGCCGCCATAGCGTTTGCGGAATAATGAAGTCCTTCCAACGCTTCCTGCCTGAGAGACTCTCTCATGCTGGTAGTGGAATAAACAATCAGAATCGATGCAAGCACAATCATAGGCAACAATGATGCAACAAGAATCCTGACACGGATTGATAGACCTGTAACCTTTAATGGCTTTTCGTCCTGCTCAAACTCACTCATTTTACGCTCTCCTTATCGATAAATATAGATTTGTGGCAATACTATATATGTGTACGCATACCAACAGTACACATTATATCACACAATCATAGAAAAATCTACCATTTTTTTTATTTTTTACAAAAATAACAAAAGGACCTCCAAAGAGGTCCTTCTGCCGATACCCGAAGGTATCAAAGCGTATAATAGGGTGGGAGTAGAAAGTTAATACTTTCCAGAAACAAACAATATCATCAACTTGTGTCACATTCGTGTCACACTTGTCATATTTTGCAAAGTAGTCGCTACTATCCACGGTTGAATCACATCCATAGGTACTTCGGATGCTTGCATCCGTATATATTTGTGTATGTAATCCAGGCTGAACTGATCAATAAACGCCCGGATCTCCGATATACCTTCTCGGCACTCTCTGCTTTATCCCGCAGATAAACTCATAATTGAAGCTACCTGCCAGATCTGCTATCTCCTCAACCGGTAAAATCTTGTCCCCGGATTTGCCGAATATCACAACGGCATCTCCCATCTTAACCCCCGGAATATCGGTAACATCAATCATAAACTGATCCATGCATATCCTGCCGATGATCGGAGCATAGCAACCGTTGACAAGAACTCTGCCCTTGTTTGACAGAGATCTCTTCATGCCGTCGGCGTATCCTACCGGAACCGTAGCGACGACTGTCTTCCGCTCTGTCACAAACGTCCCTCCGTAGCTTATGGGAGTACCTTCCGGAACATTTTTCAAAAATGATATCCTCGAGATCCACTCCATAGCTGGCTTCAGTTTCACAGTGTCATGCGTCATCTCCGCTGAAGGATAAAGCCCGTAGGTGGATATACCCGAACGGACAAAATCAAGACCCGCCTCAGGAAGTTGCAGTATGCAGGCGCTGTTTGCCGCATGCTTATATCTGAAACTCACACCTGCCTTCTCGCACTTATTTACAAAGTCCAAAAACTTCTGCAGAGGCTCTCTTGCCGCATCCGGAGTCTCTTCATCAGCTCTGGCGAAGTGAGTGAATATCCCCTCCATCTCAATGTTCGGCAGCTTTGATATCTCCTGTATGATCTTTACGCTCTCATCAGTCGGCTGGAACCCTATACGTGACATGCCCGTATCGACCTTAATATGTATCTTTGCTTTCATACCGAGCATTGACGCTATGGAATCAAGCTGTTCCGCCATTTCCCGGGTATATACAGTCTGAGAGATGTCGTGCCTGACTACATCCTCGAACCACCATGTCCCGGTAAATCCCAGAATAAGGATCATCTTGTCTATCCTGGCAGCTCTGAGTTTCAATGCCTCCTCTATCATGGCGACACCGAATCCGCAGACAAAATCAGACAGCGTCCTGGCAACCTGGATAGCGCCGTGACCGTAGGCATCAGCCTTGATAACAGCCATAAGTCTGGTATCCTTTCCCAGTCTTTTCTTCTCCTCCAGGATATTGCTCCTGATCGCATTCAGATCAACACGTGCATAACAACGATCAAAGCGTTTGTCATCGTACTGCATCATATCCTCCGTTCCGGGTGCCTGTCATACCCTCCTTCAGTACCTGTGTAAGCCCATCCAAAAGATCGGAGGCCACAAGTCCGTATCTGCTCTTTTGTTCGGCCATAACATCTCCTGACAATCCATGGAGATATACAGCCAGTTTCGCTGCCTCATATGGTTCCATGCCCTGAGCCAAAAGCCCGCCTATGATACCTGACAGAACATCCCCGGAGCCTCCGGTCGCCATGCCGTTGTTCCCGGAAACATTTATATAACAGGAGTTTCCGTCGGACACAACCGTTCTGGCATCCTTGTTTACGATGATACAATCCATGTCCATAGCCGTATCAAATGCAGTTGAAACCGGGCTGTCAGCAAGCTCCGCTACACTCCTGCCGGTCAGGTAGCTCATCTCCCTGGTGTGCGGGGTCAGTATAAAGTTCTCGGAAAGCTTTGATGTGATGTTCCTGCTGAGTCTGATCCCGTCACCGTCGATCACAGTCGGGACAGGTGAGTTCTCCACTACATACTTCACCAGTTCCTCTGATTGCCCGTCAAGTCCGAGCCCGGGTCCGATCACGATGGCATCAGCCCTTTCGATAACATCCTCCAGCTCATCATATGGAGAGAAAAGAATCTCAGGCAGTTTCTCCAGCAGGATATCCCTGTTTACCGGCGACGATACCACTCTGACAAGTCCTGCCCCGGCTCTGTATGCGGCTGCTGCAGAAAAATAAGCCGCTCCGCACATACTATCGCTCCCGGCGATGACCAGCACGTATCCGTAATCTCCCTTGTGACTCCTCGGTTTCCTCTTTGGCAACAGCTCCCTGATATCCGATGGTTCATAATAACTGTAAGGTGTTTTGATGGCATCGACACTGTCATGAGGGAAACCTATATCTCCAACTATGACCTCGCCGGCATACTCTGCTCCGGGATACAATATCAATCCGAGCTTGTTGACTCCGAACGTCACTGTCACATCAGCTCTGACCGCCGTGCCCATGACTTCACCGCAGCCGGAGTGAATCCCCGAGGGCATATCAAGTGCATATACCTTGGCATCGGTTTTATTTATATCCTCTATGATCTGCTCATATACATCCTCAAAATCTCTCTTCAACCCGATGCCGAAAAGAGCGTCAATGATGATATCAAACTCGTTGTCATTTATAGTGCTCATAGGGATCACGGGGACATGCGAGCCTATGGCGATCTCAACCTGTTTTCTGGTCTCGTCACTCATCCTGTCCGGATATCCGACGATAGTCACCGCGGCCTTGTATCCCATCTCATGCAGGATCCTCGCTGTCGCGATCCCGTCACCTCCGTTGTTTCCGGTTCCGCAAACCGCCAGGAATCTCGCATCTTTGCTCTCGCGTTCCATCATAACCATAGCCGCCGTCATGGCAGCCCGCTCCATAAGCACCAAAGAAGGCATGCCTACGATCTGTATGGCATGCTCATCAATCTTTTTGGCGTCCTGTCCTGTGTAAAGATATCTCACACCAAACCTCCTGAAAAATAATCACTCAGACAAGTATATCAGATTCTTTGCTTAGATACAAGTACAAAATTCCCTTGCATTTAAACATTGATTGATGTAGACTATGATTTATCTATTGCAATGAGGAGAAAACGATGGTACTTTCAGCGGATCATATAGAAAAAAGCTTTGGCGAACGCAGATTGATACGTGACGCCTCTTTTCATATCGATGATAAGGATAAATATGCTCTCGTAGGGATAAACGGTGTCGGCAAGACCACTCTTCTGCGGCTTTTGGTCGGTGAGGAGGATGTCGACAGCGGCAGGGTTATCCTGGGAAAAGACGCCGACTTCGGCTACCTTCCGCAGCAGTTGGGTTATCATTCCGACAAGACTATCTTTGACGAGCTTTATGAAGTAAGACAGGATATCCTGGATCAGGAGGCGGAACTGAAGAGACTTGAGCAGGAAATCTCGGAAAAGGCTTCCGGATCTGAGGAGTATGATACTCTTTTGGATAAATATCACCGCCTGCAGACTGATTTTGAGTTAAAGGACGGATACTCATATAAAGCAAGAGTTCTGGGTATCATAAACGGTCTCGGCTTTTCGGGCGATGCTAAGGATCAGGTGATAAACACTCTCTCCGGCGGACAGAAAACGCGAGTTGCACTCGGAAAACTCCTGATAACTTCTCCGGAGTTACTGATACTCGACGAGCCGACCAACCATCTGGACATATCTTCCACCGAATGGCTCGAGTCGTATCTGAGTTCATATCCAGGAGCAGTGTTGATAGTTTCGCATGACAGATATTTCCTTGACAGATTTGTCGATCATGTGCTTGAACTCGACGCGGGTACACTGAGACTGTTTAAAGGCAATTATACCGACTATATATCACAAAAAGAGATCATAAATATCAGCCTTATGCACAGCTATGAGAAACAACAGGCCGAGATAAAGCATCAAGAAGCTGTTATAACAAAGCTGAAACAGTTTAACCGAGAAAAATCCATCCGTCGTGCCGAAAGCCGCGAAAAGATGCTTGACAAGATAGAGCGCATCGAGAAGCCGGTAACAGAAACTCACACCATGAACCTGTCGTTATCAGCAGGCAACACGAGCGGTAACGATGTTCTGTCAACGCAGGATCTTGGAAAATGCT
>JAFSTZ010000191.1 GCA_017445525.1 Eubacterium sp. | reverse complement strand
TCAGTTTGTCAATGCCCGCGATGGCATTATTCATCCTCTTTTTGCCCTCAAAAGCAAATGGCTTTGTCACGATACCGACTGTGAGCTTGCCCATCTCCTTGGCGATCTGGGCGATAACCGGTGCTGCACCTGTACCTGTACCACCACCCATGCCACAGGTTACGAACACCATGTCGGCATCTCTGACTGCCTCAGCGAGCTCCTCGCGATTCTCCTCTGCCGCCTTCTCTCCTACTTCTGGAACCGCTCCGGCTCCGAGTCCCTTGGTCAGCTTCTCACCGATCTGAATCCACTTAGGTGCCTTGCAATCCTTCAAAACCTGGATATCGGTATTCACACAGATAAAGTCTACTCCCCGAATACCCTCATCTATCATTTCGTTAACCGCATTGTTACCGGCACCGCCTACACCAACCACCAGAAGATTGGCCGCAGCTGTATCTCTTTCGTTTGATTTAATCTCTAACAACGGGGTTTCCCTCCTTTATTCCGCATAAGAAATCACATACACTTATATATATTACGAAATTTTTACAAAAAAATCAAGTAGTTTTTTGACAAAGATACGCTTATATTCTAAAAACAACGAATTCTCGCCATTCACGTGCAAAATTTTATTTTATCAGCCCTATCCGTGTTTATGAACCAACAAATACCGATCCTGTCTCACGGTAGCGATTTCTTCAACTTCTCATGCATTTTTCTTAAAAATGATCGCTCCACCGGCCTTGTAGTTCGTCAGGTCGATGACACCCTCATCACCGGTATCATGAGCAGTTTTCATGATATCCGGCAGGATCGACAAAAGCTCGTCGTAGTCAACCTTTTTCCCGAGTCTGACCTCGACCTTGTCACTGTATAACGTAGCGTGCCCCTCCGTATCTATGGTCACCCTGTCCCAATCAAGCTTGTAGTATGTCAGGCGGTTTGCCAGATTCAGCATCTGGACCAGCAACTCCTCCCTACCCGTAGTCAAAGTGTGGTACAGTGAAAAATCAGTGATATCATCACTCTCAAAGTATGGGATATCCGGGAGTGCCTCATCAGTCGTCTTCAGCACCATCCCGTCCTTATCAAAGTAGATATAATGACTTGAATAGCACACACCCGCAAGGATCGACTTCTCAAACAGCTTGATGTGAAGCTCTCCAAACGATGGATATGACAGCTCCGACTCTCTGACATACGGAGGATCCTCGGTGAATCCCAGCTTGTCCATGATCATGTTGGTCAGCATATTTTTCTGCCAAAAAGAAGTCTGATACTCCTTTGCCACCTCTTCTTCCGGGAAAAATGTGTTGCCCTCCACCGTGATATCTCTTATAAGGAAAGTAAACCACAGGATCGCAAGCACGGCAGCCACTATCAGGATGATCAGAGGGATCTTGATACATAGTCTGAGTCCTTTCATCTAACTCCTCCCTGTCTGATGCGCTCATCTGCCAGCCCGGTTCTCGAAGATATGCCTAACACAACCCCTATCTCCGCCATAAGAAAAATTACCGATGATCCACCATAGCTGACAAAAGGCAACGGAATACCCGTCGACGGGATCGTATTGGTCACGACGGCGATATTTATAAGCGCCTGCGAAGCAATATGTACCATAACTCCAACACAAATTAGTGAAGAGAAAAGATCCGGTGCCCTCATGGCAACCGTATAGATACGCCAGCACATCAGGATAAACATCAGGATGACTATCCCGGCTCCGACCAGTCCCAACTCCTCACAGATAACTGAGAATATCATA
>JAFSTZ010000190.1 GCA_017445525.1 Eubacterium sp. | reverse complement strand
TCAAAGCTAAGACCTGCCCAGTTGTCAGGATAAGCACCGTGGATGTTACCGATACCTGCTGCAAGCATGGTCACACCGAGGTTAGCAACTCTCTCGCACTCATCCGGATCAGCACACTCGCCTGCTCCGATGACACCGTCTTCCTCACCGCCGATGGAACCAACCTCTGCCTCGAGGGAAAGTCCCTTCTCCTTGCAGATACCAACCAGCTCTTTAGTCTTCTCTACATTCTCCTCGATAGGAAGTGAAGAACCGTCAAACATGATCGAAGAGAAACCTGCCTCGATACAAGCCTTTGAACCTTCATATGTTCCATGATCCAAGTGAAGTGCAACCGGAACGGTGATCCCGAGTGACTCAACCATAGCTGAAACCATAGCTGCTACAGTCTTGAATCCACACATGTACTTTCCTGCACCCTCTGAAACTCCCAGGATAACCGGGCTTTTCATCTCCTGTGCAGTAAGCAGGATCGACTTAGTCCACTCAAGGTTGTTGATGTTGAACTGTCCAACTGCGTAGTGTCCTGCCTTTGCCTTTTTAAGCATCTCTTCTGCTGAAACCAACATATCTCTATCCTCCAATCTTTTATCATGACGGTCACGACTGCCGTGACGTGCTAACCACTACTATAACACATCCTCTGTCAGTTTGCAATATCTAACCCCAAAAAAATCCTCTGGCTTTTCGATCGGAGGATTTTCCTAAATAATCAGCAAATAAGAATGGTTGTACTAACCTCTGACCTCATCCATAAACTCCTTCATCAATTCTCCGTCCTTCACACCGTCCTTCTCTATACCGCTGCTGACGTCAAGTGCATACGGATGAAGTCGTTTTATGGCTTCAGAGACATTCTCCGGCGACAGACCACCTGCCAAAAAGTACTCTCTGTCGATGCCCTCGAGCAAAGACCAGTCAAATGTCCTGCCGGATCCCATACCGGAGTCGATGAGAACATAGTCGGCGGGACATGTATCAATCTTCTCCGCTCTTTCCTCAGGCTCAATATCGTTTATCCTGATCGCCTTGATCACGGGCTTGCCGGTCTTTCTCTGTATGTACTTTATATCATCATCGGACTCACTTCCATGGAGCTGTATCAGATCGATGATCCCCTCCCCGGCAGCATGTATGATCTTGTCCCTGTCTTCATTTACAAAAACACCTACTGCCAGGATATCCGGAGATAGCAAAAACTTCAGATACTTTGCCGTCTCAAAGCTCACATAACGCGAACTGAAACCCGCAAATATAAAACCGATATAGTCAGGTTTGTATTCATTGACCAACTTGATATCCTCCGGTCTTTTAATACCGCACATCTTGATCTTGGGAGACATCCACTCAGTTTTCATAATGATCTACCTTTTTGAATGTTATATGACAATAGTAACTTAAATCTGAATCTACCATGGTTATATAATATCAAATCGTTCTCACATTTTCAATACTTTTGTCATAACTCCTATCTTATAGCATCTTTTAATGTCTTAACAAATTCCTTCACATATGGGACTGACTCTGCACCGTGCTCTGCTATGATCTTTACGATGGCAGACCCCACAATAACTCCGTCAGCCTTCTCCGACATCGACTTGGCTGTCTCAGCATTGGAGATCCCAAACCCGATAGCTGTCGGAAGATCCGGATTCGCCTGCTTTGCAAGAGCTGTCATCGCTCCGACATCGGTTGTGATAGTCGAACGCATCCCCGTAACGCCGAGCGAAGAAACGCAGTAGAGAAATCCTGAGGCCTCACTCGCGATCATCCTGATACGTTCATTTGATGTAGGCGCAACAAGTGATACCAGATCAACTCCATACTTTTTACAAATATCATCAAACTCCGATTTCTCCTCATATGGTATGTCCGGAAGGATAAGCCCCTGTATACCTATCTCATGACATTTTTCTACAAATGCTTCTATGTTTCCCGACTCTCCGATACCATCAACATCACTTCTTGCAGAATTGCTCGAAACTGATCTACTTGCGGCATCTATAACACCCTTTTTCTTTTCACCGGAATCAGACACGGCAGAACCGGTTTTCCCTGAAACAACGGAGGAAAAATTGCTGGCATAAGTTGTCTGACTTTTCCCTCCTGCATATGAGAAAACCACGTTGGCATAGGTCATAAATACCAGAGGTATGTCTGACTTCTTGCGGATACGTGTCACCATGTCCATGATCTTCTCTGTCGTCACACCACCTGACAACGCTCTCTCATTCGCCGCCTGGATGACAGGCCCCTCAGCCGTAGGATCGGAAAAAGGTATACCTATCTCGATCAGATCAGCCCCTGCCTCTTCACATGCGAGGATCAGTTTCTCAGTAACATCGAGAGAGGGATCGCCCGCAGTGATAAACGGGATAAATGCTTTGCCGTGCTCAAAAGC
>JAFSTZ010000022.1 GCA_017445525.1 Eubacterium sp. | reverse complement strand
GTCATGAAACAGCGGATGAGGATCATTATAAATATCTCCATCCGGATGAGATGTCATATAAACATAGGATAGATTGTCTAAAAGAATTAAAAGATATCGGATATCAGGTTGGCTGTGGTATGATGATAGGATCACCGGGGCAGAAGCCGGAGCATCTGCTGGAGGATATCAGGCTGATACAGGAACTGAAACCTGAGATGGTGGGTATCGGACCATTTATCCCGCATCATGATACCGAGTATGCCGACTATCCACACGGATCGGTTGAGCTTACTCTCCGCATGTTGTCTATCATCCGGCTCATACTTCCGGATGTACTGCTGCCTGCAACAACTGCGCTTGGCACAGTTGCTTTTGACGGTAGGGAGAGAGGGATACTCTCCGGAGCCAATGTCGTTATGCCCAACCTGTCTCCATCCGGTGTTCGCGATAAATATCTTTTATATGATAATAAGATCTGTACCGGTGACGAGGCTGCAGAGTGTATACGCTGCCTGTCAGGACGTATGGAAAGTATCGGCTACAGGATCGTAGTCAGCCGTGGAGATCATGTCGGATTTGTATAAGATTCTCAGATAGTGGATGTGTCGGTTAATTGTTATTCGTTGTACTATGAAAGGATTTATATATGAAAAAAAAGACTCTATTATCTATACTCATCATCACTATGCTGACGATCACCGTAGCTGCTGCAAAAAGGAATACCGTCAGATCGCTGTCTTTCAGTGATCCTACGATCGATAATAAGGCAGCTGAAAACACTTCCGGTATCAGCGATATCAGACAAACGGATGCCGGCGTGATAGATGGAGAGTGTTATGTGACAATTGAGTGGACGGGCTCATCCTCTTTTTATGCGATAGAGCAGATGGATGGAGAGAAATGGGTCTATCTCGGTGTGACCAATGAACAAAAGGTCAATGTTAAAGGAGGGATACAGGCCGGACAGCTTCTGAGTTTTCGCATCTCTCCTGCAGATGAATCAGGTGAGAAGCTGGATCCTCAGGGGACAGGAGCTATGATAGAAAGCGTAAAAACAGTTCCTGACAAACAGAAAACGCCTGAACTCATCCATTGGTACAGGGCCAGCGATGCAGCAGATTTTTCTTGGTTGCCTGATGAATATGTGGATGGTTATCAGGTTAAGGTCGTAAATCTAAAAGGGAAAAAACTCTACAAAAAATCCATATCAAATACTGCCTTTACTGAACCGCAGGTATCAGATGAAACCGCAGCAGGTGCGGCCTCAGGCTCGGCGGCATCGGGGTCGGCATCGGTCGTTTCTCTCAGCCCGAGCTACAGAGGAAAGGTTGCCGGGATAAAGGTCAGAGGTTATATCATTGTAAATGATAAAAAGAAATACGGCGAGTGGTCTGATACATATTACTATGCTTCAGCCAAGGAGATCAAGCTTTCAGGATACAAAGATACGATAACTGTCAAGGGACTGAAGGTCAAAGACACAGAGAAAAAAGAGGTTTATATCTCAAAGAAAAAGAGCTCAGGGTTTAAACTTGCGGGGAGTGCCGGAGCAAAAGAAACCTCTGTCAAGGTGTCCGAGTTCGGCAAGAATCTGATAGAAAGCGATAAAAGTTATTATGTGAGAGTGTTTTATTATTATAAGATAGATGACAAGCTCGAGAAGAGTCCGGTTTATGATGAAGGAAAGGTTTATGTGGAACCGACGTATCTTTATCTGAATTGACATAAAACTCTTAGCGAAGACAAGCGTAGCGCAGCCTGAGCTTAGAGTTTTAGTCGTTCTGACGAAGTCAGAACTTCCATGATTTATAACTCTTAGCGAAGACAAGCGCAGCGCAGCCTGAGCTTAGAGTTTTAGTCGTTCTGACGAAGTCAGAACTTCCATGATTTATAACTCTTAGCGAAGACAAGCGCAGCGCAGCCTGAACTTATTATTTCTCACATGTAAAGATGTGCATCGCCATCGGAGCAAGTCTGATCTCGATGGAGTTTGCCTTGCCATCATGCTTAACCTTCTTGGATGTCTTGGCTCTCGGATTACCAAAGCCGAATCCGCCGAGGCTCTCATCATCAGTATTAAAAATCTCTTTATACTTCCCTGCTGCCGGTACTCCGACTCTGAACTTGTCGTAAGGCACCGGAGTGAAGTTACATACTATGAGCAGGGTTTCTTCCTTGGTCTTTCTCAAAAATACTATGCACGACTTTTCTGCATCCATAGCCGATATCCACTCGAATCCCGACGGCTTGTCATCATCTGCATACATAGCAGGATGTGCCTTATAGAAAGCATTTATCGTGCTCACATATCTGCGGAGCTTCTCATGTTCCTCGCGCTCATCTGTTATCTTCCAATGCAGCGGAAGGATACCCGTCTTCATATCCGTCTTCTCACGATGACGATAAAGCGGAGCACCTACGCACCACGGATCAAGCTCTCCTGTCTCTGTTCCGGCAAAGTTCAGCACTCTTCCCGGATGAGCCAGCTGGTAAGCATAAGCAAGTCTGAGCGAAGCAAACTTCTGATGCCTCATACCTGCCATCTTGTTGTACATGGATCCTGCGTCTCCGGCCACATCGTTACAACCGATACCGAGCAGATACTCCTCAGCATACTGATATGCCATACTGAGGGTCAGTACATCATGACGTCCCCTGCGGAAAAGTGGATCCGTCTGCATATAATCGAGGAAATCATGCTTCCATCCCTCGTTCCAAACCATATCAAATCCGATACCGCCATTCGCCGTAGTGTCAGTAAGTCCCGGATATATAACGGAATCATGACCTATGGTAACTACCCCGGGATACTCCTCATGTACCATATCGTTGAGCTTGCGCAGGAAGTCGAGTCCCTCGAGATTTTCATTTCCACCGTACATGTTCGGAACCCATGCATCCGACGCACGTCCGTAATCACAGTAGAGCATCGGTCCGAGAGAATCTATCAAAAGTCCGTCGATATGGAACTCCTTCAGCCAGTACATAGCGCTTCCGATGAGGAAGTTTACAACCTCCGGTCTGCCGTAGTTATACAGCTTTGTCCCGAAAAATGGGTGCACTCCCTGTCTGGGATCGAGATGTTCAAAGAGACACGTGCCATCAAACTCCACAAGTCCGTGAGTATCACACGGGAAGTAGGCAGGTGTCCAATCCATGATAACACCTATCCCCTTTTTGTGGAACTTATCTACAAAATACTTAAAGTCTTCCGGATTGCCGAATCTCGATGTCGGAGCGTAGTAACCTGTAGTCTGATAACCGAGCGACTGATCAAGCGGATACTCCATGATCGGCAGGATATTTACGTGGGTATAACCCATCTCCTCACAGTAGTCAGCCACATCATCAGCTATGGTCCTGTAGTCGTGAAACTGCAGCTGCATGGTCTTTTTAGACACCGGATCAGGAAGTACAAATCCCGCTGCCGAGAATGAGTAAATCAGCATAGCATCCCGGCGGGCATTGAACTTTTTCCTGGAACTCATCCACTCGTCATCGGACCATTTATATTTATCTTCCTCATAAACTCTGG
>JAFSTZ010000189.1 GCA_017445525.1 Eubacterium sp. | reverse complement strand
TTCTATCAGGCGCAGATGCGATATATCGACGAGAGTGCCAAGGCGCGCCACGACTTCAAGCATGTCATAGCGACTCTCGATGAGCTTTCGGCAAAGGGGGACTTTGACGCCGTCAGGGATTATATTAACCAGTACCGCTCCCTGCAGCCTGAACGGGAGACCACAAGCTTTTGTCTGAATATGCCGGTCAATGCTATACTTAATTACTATGCACATCTGGCAGAAAAGATGAATACAGCTTTAGAGCTGGAGGTCGATATACCGAGAGAAATGGGAATAACTGATGTTGAGCTTTGCAGCATCATAGGAAATATCATGGAAAACGCGATCCTTGCCTGCGGTGATGTCCCGGAAGAAGAACGCTTTATAGACATGGCTATCCGTATCAAGAACGGAGCCAATCTCGTCATCGTGTGTACTAATTCTTTTAACGGAAGCCCCCGCACAAAGAACGGGGCGTATCTGTCCACCCGAAGCGGCGGCAGCGGTCTGGGGCTCAAATCCATCCAGTCCATCACCCTCAAATACGGCGGCATGGCAAGGTTTTATCACGAGGGGAAGGAGTTTTTCTCGGATGTGATGATACCGGTAAAAAAATGATGATATCGGTAAAATAAAGAAACACTGATGAATCAGTGTTCCTCAATACTTCTCCTGCGACAGCAGACCCTCGGTAAACATCGCCCACCCATAGTTGCTCATATATTCACCCCTGTAGGCATTGATGGTATGAAGATCCCCATCTAAGAATCTATACAGATCACAGCCGAACTTATCCTTTACCACAGACATGGAGCCCCGCTGCATATCAAAGATCTCCTCGATCCCTGCCTCCTTTAGCTGGGCTTTTAGCCTCCTTACGACCACATCGAACACCTTTTGTTTGCTTCTTGAGTAATCCTCATCCTCATACAACGCCGCAAAGGCCTCTGCTCTCGTCACCGAAGCCCCCTGTCTGTCGACCAGATATGCAAGGAGCTCCTTCGCCTTGGCACTGGAAAAATGCAGCGCCTCTCCATCGATCAATACATCAAAATTTCCGAAGGTCTGTATAAATATGTGCTCCCTCTCACCGCCGGCTACGCCGGTATCCTCTGACTTTTTCAGGGACTCCATGGCATAATCGAGTTCTTCCTTTAATTTGCTTTTGCTCACCGGCTTCATCAGGTACCCGGAGGCATGCATCTCGATAGCCTTCAGGGCATGCTCAGAAAAACCGGTCAGAAAAATGATGGCGGTATGAGGAGATGCTTCCTTGATCTTTGCTGCCAGCATCAGACCGTTCATATCAGGCATATCGATGTCCAAAAGAGCGATGTCCGCACCTTTATATTTTACATAGTCAAGTGCCTTTAAGGCTGATGTAAAGCCCTCAACCTCATCGCCCACACCGAGCTCATTGATCAGTGTTATGTTATCATCCAGTATCAGTTTCTCATCATCTACGCATATTATTTTCACTCTGTTCTCCCCACTGATATCAGTTTCCGTTATTATTCACAGCACTCTGAGAGTCCGCACACGTACCACGGCACAGGGACAACAGACCGCTGCCGGTCAGCCCCGCCTCTCAGGATGATTATAACAGAACATACGGGGTAAGTGCAACATATTTTTGCAATAACAGTACTACAGTGTCTCCCCGGCATACGGGATACGGATGGTGATGGTAGTCCCCTCATCAAGCTTGCTTTCGATCTTCATATCTCCGCCGCACATCGTCTCGATACGTTCCATGACGTTGCGCAGTCCGATGTGGGAGCGCTCACCCGACATCGGCGCCTGTGGATCAAACCCCTTACCGTTGTCGCGGATGATGATCCTGTGGCCGTAGCGCTTTTTCCTCACCTCTACCTCGACCAGTCCGTGTTCCCTGATCCTCACACCATGCCTGATAGCGTTCTCCACCAGCGGCTGTACGGTGAGTGCCGGTATCTTGAAATCATCATCCTCGATATCATAGACGATGTCGATAGACGGAAACCGGATCTTTTCTATGTCCGAATATATCCTGGTGTGTGACAGCTCATCTGCAAACGGGATCAGATTTGGCTTATCCAAAGAATCCATGTTCTGTCTCAGATAGATGCCGAATTTTTCAAGTGTTTCATCCGCAAGCTCTGAATCCTTTCTGTACAGAGCCCTCACTGTCGCCAGAGTATTGTAAAGAAAATGAGGCTGGATCTGACTCATCATGATACGCATCCTCTGACCGTCTTCGATCTCGTGCTCATGCTCGCGGATAAATACCATATGAAGATATATGTAATATAAAATACAGTCACAGACCATGGCCACTATCAGAAAAGAAAGTGGTATCTCTATATCTATCACGACATCCGCTGCTGTTGCAAAGACAACTAAGAAAAAAGCAAATATCGGGATCAGATAATCTCCTTTCCTGTCCGGGGCAAATTCTCGAAATCCCCCTACCACAAGAACAAACAGCAAAATACCGCTCACAACAAAGCTCGTATATCCCAAAGGACCTCTTGTGAAACTTCCATCCGGATCATAATCAAAGCAAATACCAGAGAAAAATGTAGTCATATGTACTGCTGTGTTGAAAATCACGACCCACCAGCAAAGCCGCATCGACCTTTCCGGCTTCTGGAGCTTCATAAATAAAACGATCACAAGCGGTCTGAGTGAATATCCGGCGACAGCCACAATCTTGTGAAACAGGTTGCCATAAGCGGCATTATTAAAATGCTCCTGCAAGAGAAGCAGACTGACAACTCCTATGATAAAGAGCATCAGCCTTCTTCGTTTCACAGAGATATATTCATCCACCATGACAGCTATCCACAGTCCGAAAAGCTGCGATATCAACGCACAGTCAAGAACTACGAGTACTACAGTCTCACTTGATATCCTCACTGTTCTTTTCCTCCGTTTTATATCGTTTTCTGATCTGCGTCAGCCTGAATATATAAACTATCCCTATCAGTTCAAGGACTATAAAAACAAGTATCCCCCAACCGTACCGGTCAACTGCAGTCGCCATGAAGACTTCTTTTTGCCGGGATTCTTCACTAAACCATGCGCGGCCTTCATCCACAGCTATAAATCCGTTTTCAAATTCATATTTGGTCGCACCGATCACGGCTTTGTAGCTGGCATCACTTGTGCCTGACTTGACTATCAACACCCGTGAACCCGGGAGAAGACCGCCGTCATATACTCTCGCACTTGAAGCCATGCCATCCTGCAGATACAGGTTTTCGTTTACATTGCCTCCGCCCTTGTTTCCGTCGATGATCAGGCGTCCCTGGATATTGATATCACGATATGAATCCACATAGATACCACCGCCGTGCTTTGCATAGTTTCCGGTCATATATCCGCCATCGATGTAAACCTTGTCCTGTCTGACCGTGATGCCGCCGCCATCGTCTATTGCCTGATTGTTCTTTATGGTACAGTCGTGAAACTCGACGTTTTCTCCTTTTATCATCATACCGCCGCCGCTTTTTTTCGACAAATTGTATTCTATGACGCAGTCGGTGAGCACCATGAATCCGCCCATATGGATGATACCGCCGCCGTTGTCCTCACATATATTTGCCTTGATGGTCACACCGTTCAGACATACACGTCCGTTTTCGTTCCTGAGTCCTGCTCCTTCGTATTTTGATCTGCAGTCAGCTATGGTACCTCCTGTCATGGTGAGATTGGCATTCTTCTCTATATGGATCCCACCCGCCGAGTTTTTACTGGATCCTTCCGTGATCAAACCACCCGGATCTTTATAGAAGAAATGTGCCGCATCCGGCCTGGAATCCACGATCTTCACATCCGCTCCCGTTTTGATGGTGATGACCTCTCCCCTGTCCTCATAATTTGCCCTGTGTCTTGCAAGAACATATCCGTTTAAGTCAAGAGTATAGTTACTTCCTGACAGCTTCAATGGGGATTTTCTGTTAACGTTATCCTTCCAAACCTTAACCGTACATCCCGGATATCTGCCAACTTCCGAAACAGCTTGGTCTAATGACGTAAAAGGTACCATTTTTCCGGTCGCAGTGAAGATAACAGCCTCATTTTTTTCTACGCTTATATCTACATCGGCTGCCCTGGCTTTTCTCCCGACTGCCAGACATCCAAGGGATAAAACTACAAGTCCGAGAAACATTGCACATCTGCATGTGAACTTCTTATTCATAGGCTCATCCCTCCTTTTTTTCTTTCCTGATCTTTCTGTTGAGGATCAGTGCTGTTATGGGGATCACTACTGCGGCTGCCAGGATGATCATAAAGAATACCGTCGCACCCGTGCCTCCAAGTACACTTAAAACTGTTCCTTCCGTTCCTTCAGTGTCCTCCACCTCTTCTTCCGTGATATCGGATGTCATAGGTGCATCCTCATATGTCTCGTCAGTCTGTGTGTCAAACTCCGTCATACCGACTATATCCACGGGCTTTTCACCTTCTGCGGCTTCGGTATCCTCTCCTCCTATATCAAGGATACTGTCCGCAGCTTCTCCGCCTTCCGGCACTGCAGTCGCTTCTGTCTCTTCTTCCGTGACTACCTCCCGGGCTGCGTCAGCTCCCTCTCCATCCGCGGGAGCAGCAGTGAAAAATGTTGGTAAAAGCTCTTTCTTTGCCTCGTTCTTCTCATTTAGTCCCGCCTTCTTTGCAGCCAATGAGATCCCGATATCCGCGCCATCCGATGTTTGTACACCATTGATCACGTATTCCTCATCGCTTTCAATGAAAGACCTGTATCCGGCGTCAGCTATGATATACTGTTTTGCCTTTGCATCGCCCCTTGAAAGTCTTAAGCCCGCAAGCATCTTTGGCGTAACAGTGATGCCTGATGCATCTCCGAAGGCATCCAGATCACATACGGGATTTCCGACGGCTGATTCTCTCGAAACATACAGGGTATGTCCTGCGATCTTTTCATCGGATACCTTATCATATCCCATGATATCGGCAGCTCCGGGATCATCAGTGCCGTCCCCTGATCCCTTAAAACCGATGATATCCGTTATCGCCTCCGACTCGTCATCTGTTCTCATATATCCTATCATCACGTAGCCGCCGGCATCAGAGTAGTTCGCATCTATATAGTAGCTGCAGCCCTCGCCGAGGAGAGTCTCTGCAGCCTCCTCCTTTGATCCGGCTTTAGCGATCTTTACATCAGAGATATACGGTTTCCAGCTGTTTTTATATATATACAGGATATAACCGCTATCATCGCCATAAGTGAACCGGACGAGCTTACGCTCATCATCAAGCACCGGAGTACTTCCGTTATTTGCGATCGGAAGTGAATCCTTATCCGATGAGAAGTAAATACCCGATATCGGTTCTGCGCCGATCTCATTCACGCCCTCGAGACTATCCCCCATATAGACGATGTCG
>JAFSTZ010000188.1 GCA_017445525.1 Eubacterium sp. | reverse complement strand
GGCAGGATACTATAGCGATGAGAGGCGGCTTATGAAGATACTGATAACAGATGATGAAAAAATGATGCGCTCCGGTATGGAAAAAGAAGTAAAAAAAGTCCTTCCGGATGCGGTTGTATATACTGCGGCTTCGGGCAAAGAAGCTCTTGAGATATTTGGCAAAGAGGATATATCTTTGGTATTTCTCGATGTCGAGATGCCGGGGATGAATGGACTCGAAGTCGCCAAGAGACTGAAGGAGATAAAACCGACTGTCAATATAGTGATGACGACTGCTTATCCCAACTATGCCGTGGATGCTTATCGCCTTCATATCGGTGGATATCTGCTCAAGCCGGTCGTAGCGGATGATATACAGGAAGAGCTGGAACACCTGGCGCATCCGGCAGACATCAGCGAAACCTATATGAAAGATCGTCTGGTGTTGAAATGCTTTGGAGAGTTTCAGGCTTCGTATGGAGGAGAGCCGTTGCGTTTTTCCAGGACAAAATCCAAGGAGATACTGGCTTATCTCACAGCGAAGAACGGCGTCTCGGCAAGCAAAAACGAACTTCTGGATATCCTGTGGGGGGGGTGAAGGTCAGGATTCAAATAAGTCATATATCAGAGTCCTGGTACTGGAGCTCAAGAGGACACTCAAGAGTATCGGACAGGAAGACGTGCTTATACATGACCGCAACAGCTACAGTATCGATCCCGGGAAGGTAAGCTGTGATTATTATGAATTTTTGAAGGGCAACCCCACGGCGATACGCTCATATATGGGCGAGTTTATGAATCAGTATTCATGGGGTGAAGAGTATATATGGGATCTGGAGAACAGGTTATGATCGCTTGAAGAGGCAGATCGGAAGAATAAGGGGGAGAAAATGACAAAAAAAGAAGTGTTTTCTTCAGACCATGAGGGACTGCTAAAAGCAGTCGACTGTGTCGAAAAAAATCTTGTTTCCTGCAAGATAAAAGGAAAAGAACTCAGAAGGGCGATGCTGACGGCAGAGGAGGCTTTTGCTTCGCTGATCGAGCAGGCAGATGAAGACAGTACCATCTCTATGAAGCTTCGTTCATTTCAGGGCAACGTATCCATCGAGTTTATATCGCATGGCAAAGAGTTTGATCCGGTGAGCAGTATGGACAAATTCACATCTATCGATGTTGATGATACAGAGGCCGGCAATGTGTCTCAGAATGCTATCCGCAGTATACTATTAAATGCTTTCACCGACAGGATCAGATATGATCACAGAAATGGCGTAAACCGCATCAAGATGAGGGCTGTCAAATCCAGACAGTCTTTCCTGTGGCAGACCCTCGGAGCGATGATAGCCGCTATACTTGTCGGGTTTATATTCTCCCGGTTTGCGCCCGGAGTGTTCAACAAAGGACTGAACACATACTGTCTTGTCCCTGTCAAAACCATGTATATGAATGCGCTGAAAATGTGTGTCGCTCCTGTCGTATTCTTCTCCATCATATCGTGTGTGGTTCAGTTCTCTGACCTGAGGGAGCTTGGAAGGATAGGCGGCAAGGTATTTTTCTCGTATTTGTTCACGACAGTTGTCGCTGTGGGAGTGGGTCTCGGAGTATACTTCCTGATGCAGCCGGGTGGAGCTATGGCTACGTCTGCCGCGGCGGACGTTGCATCCGTCACTTCAAAAATCGGGGATATATCGATCCTTGACACTATCATCAACATTGTGCCTTCTGATATCATATCACCTTTTTTGCAATCCAACATGCTTCAGCTTATATTTATGGCGATACTGGCAGGTGTTGCGGTAGGCATGATCGGACAGTATTCACATATGCTTCGTGAGATCATCGGCGCTTGCAATGATCTGTTTTTGATGATCATAACTCTGATCATCAGGGTAATGCCGATCGCGGTTTTCTGCTCTATGTGTTCTATGATGCTGGAGCTGGGTATAGATACAATCATCTCCGTGATGGGTATGTTCGGGACATTTTTGGTGGGTCTGCTCTGTATGATGCTGGTTTATTGTCTGATACTGGCTGTGTTCGGAAGGATGAACCCGATCCCGTTTATAAAAAAATACGCGCCGACCATGCTACAGGTTTTCTCGACCGCGTCAAGCAATGCATCTATACCTCTCAACATGCAGGCCTGTGAGAAAAAACTCGGGATATCGGCTTCGGTCTACAGCCTGTCCATACCGCTGGGAGCGACCATCAACATGGATGGCACCTGCATACATCTCGCTGTATTCTCTCTGGCACTGGCGAAGGTATACGGAGTTGATATATCGGGAGCGGCGATCCTGTCGCTGGTAGTTTCTATCATAGTTTTGTCGATGGGCGCGCCCGGGATACCGGGATCCGGACTGATATGTCTGTCAGTGATCCTCACGCAGATAGGCGTCCCCATAGAAGCTATAGGTATCGTGATGGGTGTCGATTCACTGGCGGGGATGTTCAGGACTATGAGTAACTGCCTGGGCGATGTAGCTATCACAACTGTGGTCGCCAAAAGCGAAAAAAAGATAGATATGGATATATACAGGGGCTGATGAGCTTGTTTTACTATAGCCCTTGATAAGCGTGTTTTCTTGACATTTAGATAAGTGTGGTGTATACTTTTAATTGGTTTGTGTCATACATTTTCATTATTATGTATTATGTATAAGGGAGGTAAAAAATGGGAAGAAAAGATCTTGAGATCAAAGAATTGCAAGGTCAGATAGCTGACCTTCAGGCACAGCTGAAAGAGAAAACAGCTACGGCTGACAGGACTTTTAGGATGCTCGAGTCTGTAAATAATTCGAGCCACCTTGCTATATGGATCGCGTATTTTCACGAAAACGGAGAACCGGGCGAAGTTATTTTTTCGCCGGAGATGAGAAGGGTTCTCGGCTACTCAAAAGCAGAGCTGCCGGACACATCTGACTCTCTTGGAGCTGTTATCCATCCGGATGATGCTCCGGGAGTTTTTGACCTGTATGGAAGAGCTGTTGCGGACAGAAATGTAAAGTATGATATCGATTATCGTCTTAAATTAAAATCAGGTGAGTATCACCTTTTCCACGCGGCAGGCGAGTGCCTTCGTCGTCCGGACGGTAGTCCCGAAGTGTTTATCGGAACATTTTTCGATATCGAAGAGCAGACAAAAACAGCAGATATCCTTCAGCACAATCAGCGACGCGAGTTTGCAGTCGGCAAAATGATGCTTGAGGGATCCTGGAGTATGGATCTGACCAAGTACGTCATTGATGACGTGAATTCTCCGATGGTTTACTCTGATCAGTTCAAAAAGATACTTGGATACAATCCAAATTCAAATGAGTTTCCGGACCTTATGGGAACATGGATCACCAAAATCCATCCTGATGATGTT
>JAFSTZ010000187.1 GCA_017445525.1 Eubacterium sp. | reverse complement strand
TTTTGTCATTGTATTGTCATAGTTATTGTGATATAATCCTATGAGGAGGATTTTACACATGACAGCATTGATCGTAGATGATGAACCATCCGCAATAACAGACTTGAAGAATGTCCTCATATCTCTGGATCCGGACGCCGGGATCATGTCAGCGGAGGTGGCTGATGATGCCATAAGTATCTGCAGGGAGCATGATTTCGACGTGGTATTCTTGGATATAAATATGCCCGGGAAGGACGGGCTCGCTCTGGCGAAGGAGATCCGGACGATCAGGCCGGTGGTCAACATAGTTTTTGTCTCCGCCTATCAGCAGTACGCGCTTGACGCGTTCAGGATGTATGCGAGCGGCTATATCCTGAAGCCTGCGATGAGAGACGAGTTAAGCGAAGTTCTGGCCAATCTCAGATATCCGATCAAGAAGGAGACCAAGGGCTTATTTGTAAGGTGCTTCGGCAGTTTCGAGGTATTCTATGACGGTGAGACAGTTCGTTTCAACAGATCCAAGACCAAAGAGCTTTTTGCATACCTGATCGATCGTCGTGGCGCATCCGCGACGACCGCCGAGCTGCGTGCAGTCATGTGGGGAGATGAGGCTGCTGTCCAGGAGAAGCAGAGAGTCCACTTTGCTCAGATCACCAGAGATCTGAGGAACAAGCTGAAGGAACTGCAGCTCGAGGATATCTACGAGCAGAACCGCGACTCCTATGCGATCAGGTCTGATCGGATACCGTGTGACTACTATATGGCGCTGGAGCGCGATCCGAGGAGCCTGGCGGTATTTCAGGGGGAGTACATGTCGCAGTATTCGTGGGGAGAGATGCGACTTGCCGGCATGATAGAGGACTATGTCCAGATGAACAAACCTTGAGAATATGGTAGTTACTGTTGTGAAAAAATAATAAACGATGACCATGACATTTATATAAATAAAAAGTATAAATAAAACGAAAGAGAGGAAACTAAACCATGGAGGATACTATCGAGTACATCTGCTTTATCTGCACCATCATACCTATCATGATGATGATGATCACACTGACGGGGAGATCCAGACAGCTGATGGGATTTATGGCGTTGGGGATTTTCATCAGCCTTTTGTCGTCGGAGGTCAGTGGTGCGCTGATCAAGGTGACCGAGATGGAGGACATGTATGTTGTCACTACGACGATCACACCTATCGTCGAGGAGATACTCAAGGCGGTGCCGGTGCTGCTCTTTGCATTCTTGTTCTCGGATGACAAGGAGACACTGCTGTCTATAGCGTTTGCCGTCGGAGTAGGATTTGCCGTGCTCGAGAACATAGTTATCCTGATCCGTGCAGTTGTCAACAACGCCGGAAGCGTCAGCTATCTGTGGGCGGTCGTCAGAGGACTCGGATCCGGTCTGATGCATGCCGTGACGACGATGATGATAGGCGTGGGTATGAGTCAGATCAAGAAGCGGCACAAGATGATAGTTCCCGGCATATTTGCGATGATAGCGATGGCTGCGATCTACCACGCCATCTATAACTCGCTCGTACAGACTGACCTGAAGTATCTGGGATTTGTACTTCCGTTGGTGACCTATCTGATACTGATGCCGAGGATCAGCCGTGCAAGAAAGAGGGTGCTCGCCGCCAAATTGGAGTGACGGCTGATGAACATTAGATGTATAAATAGAAAAGTGAGGTAACATCATGACACCTGAACTGATACTGGAACTCGTACTTACTGCGATAACTGCGGTGGCGTTTGCCTGGGGTGATTTCAAGTTTTTCAGAAAAGGAACCGCACTGTACCTGCAGATGGTGACCTGTGCGGTCGGCTGTGCGTTTTTGACAAGAGTCTTTGAGTCCATACAGATATGGAGGAGCGGAGAGACCTCGATATACTCTCTGTCGATGCTGGGTATCGTCGCGGAGTTTCTGTTTTTGTACTGCTCGAACTACGGTTTGATCGACTCGCTCTGCGATGACGGATCGAAGTCATTTATCAAGTATAGGCTCATATCCGCCGTCATCCCTGTATCGGCGTTTGTTTTTTCGGTTGTACAGTACGACAGTTTCTGCCGGATGAATGACAAAGCGCCGTTTTTGATCTATATCCCGATCATAGTTGTGCTGCTCGCCGCATACTATCACATCAAGCACCTGATCATCCCCGATGTGGAGAACGGTATAGTCAGGAGGATCCGTCCGTACAACATGCTCGGAGTGGTCAACTGTTTTGCGGTTCTGATGGGATTTATGTCGGCTACAGGAGAGGTGTTGTGGTATGTTTCCGTCGTGTTGTGTTTTGTTTCGACGGCACTGCTGCTGCCTGTTTTGTACAGCGGAGTGAAAAAGTGGACGAGACAATGATTTTTTTATAAATAAATGCAACCAACTATGTCAACATATCGGTATTATGTATGAGAGTACAATTTTGCTGGTATGTATAAATGGGCGCATCCGGATCAGAAAAACAGATGGACCCGGCAGAAAACACTTCCGTACATACCAGAAAGGAGACTGCTTATGAGTACATATACGCAGAAAAGAGGACGCCTGGTTGGACGGTTCGCAGCACTTGCCTTCCTGGATTTGGCAGTAGGATCTATGCTGACCGGAGGACAGACAAAAGCTGCGGAAGCGGATCTGTCGGAATCCGAGTACATCACTGACATACAGATCGTGAGTGGAGATGACTCGGTGGAATCAGCGATAGGCCTTGGATGCAAAGTGATGACTGACAGGATCGGAGGGAGTATGATCTCCTATCCGACCGGTAACAGTGCC
>JAFSTZ010000186.1 GCA_017445525.1 Eubacterium sp. | reverse complement strand
CTGTAGTGAGTCTGGATTTTCAAGGTATCGGAAATGCAGGCTTTGCGACCGAGGAAAAGTTTGTTCAGGAGTTTTGCAGGCTGATATGGAGCAGGCGCCACGTAATTCATGGGATTCCCGGAGATTTGATCGAGTTTTTCAGAACATGTAAGGAATCTCCTGAGCCTGTTATCAGATTGGGTGAGCTGTTTGATCATCTGACAGACTGGTTCGCTGAATCAGTAAAGCCGGTAGTACTGATCATCGATGAGGTGGACAGTGCGTCAAATAATCAGGTTTTTCTGGATTTCCTTGCACAACTTCGTTTGGGTTATATAAGCAGGGATACAGATGGGATCCCAGCGTTTCATTCAGTCATCCTTGCCGGCGTGACTGATATAAAGCATCTGAAGAGTAAGATAAGAGATGACAGTGAAACAAAAGTAAATAGTCCCTGGAACATAGCGACTGATTTTCACATAGATATGAGCTTGTCGGAAGATGGTATACGTGGTATGCTTGATGAGTACGAGAACGACCATCAAACCGGTATGGATACAGGAATAATTGCAAAGAAGATCAGGGAGTATACCAATGGGTATCCGTTTCTGGTCAGTCGAATATGTGAGCTGATTGATACAACTTTTGTTCCGGACAGGTTTGAGAGTTTGGATGCTGCATGGACCGGATATGGTATAGATGAAGCTGTGAAGGATATCCTCTCTGAGGATAATACTTTGTTCAAGTCATTGTCAGGAAAGCTGAGTAATTTTCCGGAGCTCAGGGCATCATTAAAAAGTATCCTGATGGAGGGAGAAAGCGTTGCATGGAATGCTTATCAGGATGATATAGCATTGATGTCTATGTATGGTTTTATCAGAAATGATAAGGCAAGCGTGAGGATTGATAACAGGATCTTTGAGACATGGCTATACAACCTTTTTATCTCAGATGAGTACAGAAAAGGCAATGCTTTCATCAGCGAAAGTAGCCGCGCAGGGAGCATTTTTGTAGATAATGGGAAACTGGATGTCAGGCTGATCCTTGAGCGGTTTGTCGACACTTATCACAGTATATACGGTGATCTCAAAGAAAGGTTCAAGGAAAAAGACGGTCGTGAGCTGTTTTTACTTTATCTGAAGCCTATTATAAATGGAACCGGAAACTACTATATTGAAGCACAGACCAGAGATCAGAGACGGACTGATGTGATCATCGATTATCTCGGTCAGCAGTATATCATCGAGCTGAAGATCTGGCGTGGAGAGAGATATAACGCAGAAGGAGAGAAACAGATATCTGATTATCTGGACTATTTTGGTCTCGATACCGGATACATGCTCAGTTTTAATTTCAATAAAAATAAAGAAACCGGTGTTAAACAAGTAGAATTGCGAGGCAAGACTCTGTATGAAGCTACAGTCTGATAAGTTGCATAAAAATGTGCCTTGTGAAGTCCGTGAACAGCGCGTGTAGAAATCATGAAAGTATTGTTTTTAACCATCGGAGGCTTCTCCGGTATAAATGACCACGGAATATATCCCGACCTGCTGCGTGAGTTCGTAAAGCACGGTCACGAGGTGTACGTCGTCTGCTCTGAGGAAAAGAGGAGCGGTAGGAGGACTTGGCTGGCAACAGAGGAGGTAAGGCGGACTGATAACGCTGATGATATATCGGTCAGTCGGGAATCCGGATCGAGGGGAGCGACGCATCAGATCCCACCGGCACACATCCTCCACGTGCGCATCGGCAACATAACCAAGACCAATCTCATCGAGAAGGGCATCTCGACAGTGATGATCGGTCGTCAGTATGAGGCTGCGATAGATAAATATTTCGGATCAGGCAAGTCAAACAGGAGGAGTCGTAAGGAATCAGTTGGGCCAGCGAATCACAAGACCGGAGATAGACACGGAGGCTTCGACCTGATCATGTACTCCACACCGCCAATCACGCTGGCGGGAGTTGTGGAGCATCTGAAAAAGAGGTATCACGCCCGTACATATCTGCTTTTAAAGGATATCTTCCCGCAGAATGCGGTGGATATCGGGATGATGAGCACGGCTGGACTGAAGGCACCGCTGTACAGGCACTTCCGTAAGCAGGAGAAAAAGCTGTACGCCGTGTCCGACAGGATAGGCTGTATGAGTCCGGCAAATGTCAGATATGTGCTCGAGCAAAACCCGGAGGTGCTGCAGAGGCACCTTGCTGCCGGTGGTAGCGCATCGGAGCGGATGACCGACACATCGGGACAGTCGGATGGGTCAAATGCCGGAAAGAGTGTTGGCCGGCAGCGTGGCATCGTCGAAGTCTGCCCGAACTCAGTCGAGCCGCAGGATATGAGCCTGCCTGATGAAGAGCGGATGCAGCTTCGCCGATTATATGATATACCCGAGGATAAAACGGTTTTTATCTACGGAGGAAATTTAGGAAAGCCGCAGGGCATCGACTTTATGTTGAGGTGTCTGCACACACAGAGAAAGAATAAAGATGCTTTTTTTCTTATCGTCGGCAGCGGGACCGAGTTTGATAGGATACATAGATATATAGAGAAATACAAGCCAGATAATATCGTCCTTAAAGAGTCTCTGCCAAAGGAAGACTATGACCGTATAGTCGCGGCATGCGACGTCGGCATGATATTTTTAGATCATAGATTCACAATACCGAACTTTCCGAGCCGTCTGCTTTCATATATGCAGGCGAGAGTACCGGTGTTGGCACTAATCGATCCAAATACGGATGTGGGTGAGATTATCGCTGATAATCCATCGTTCGGTTGGTGGACGGAGAGTGATGATGTTCACACAGCCTCAGCACTCATTAAGGATATATCTCATATGGATGCACAGAAGCTATCCGCTGTGGGAGATAATGGTTATAATTAT
The DNA here is from genome assembly GCA_017445525.1 of Eubacterium sp. Taxonomy (GTDB): domain Bacteria; phylum Bacillota; class Clostridia; order Lachnospirales; family Lachnospiraceae; genus Eubacterium_F. Next base: position 557 of record JAFSTZ010000186.1, on the reverse strand, counting down.
ATGATATCCAATTATGATGTAAGAGATGCGTATGAGACGATCATGAAGGAAATGAAGGGTATACAGTAATTGAAAAAGTTTAACACAACCGCATTGTGCATACCGTCAAAGCATTATATGGTCGATCTTACAGAGCGTGTGGCAGAGATCAGAAAGCTTATTGATGCCGGAGAATACTTCACGATCAACAGATCTCGTCAGTATGGCAAGACTACTACACTGAATGCCGTCAAGGATGGGATAAAGGATACATACAATGTGGTTTCCATAGATTTTCAGGGGATCAGTGGTTCAGGGTTTGAGTCAGAGCAGAACTTCGTTAAAGCGTTTTGCAGACTTTTGAAAAAGAATCCGGATATTTACGGACAGATTCCGGATGATATCAAAGATCAGATAGACGAGATCATCATCAGGAAGGATGAAAAAGCAAATCTTGATGAGATGCTTATAATGCTAAACAGTTGGTGTTGCGAATCAGATAAACCGATTGTTCTGATGATCGATGAGGTCGACAGCGCAACAAACAATCAGGTTTTTCTTGATTTTCTCGCACAGCT
>JAFSTZ010000185.1 GCA_017445525.1 Eubacterium sp. | reverse complement strand
TTTCTGCCGACCTGCGGTGCGATGATCTGGACCGTCGATCTGTTGTTTGTTGTGAGAAGTACGCTGCAGGGCATGGGGAAACCATTTATACCTATGCTTTCAGGTATACTTGAGATGGTGCTCAGAGTATCCGTCATCATACTTTTCTCAGGCAGTGTAGGATTTATCTCAACTGCTTACGCTGAGATCTGCGCCTGGACGGGTGCGATGCTGCTGAACCTGGTGGCGTTGTATGTGCAGCTACGGGCAAAGCTACCCGGACGAGTACACAACCTGATACGTGTACGTAGAGGTGTAGGTATGTAACAGCATTTCCTTAATTATTGATTATCAGTTATAGTTGACCCTTTCGAAAAAACGCCAAAAAGCCTTGCTCACGCAAGGCTTTTTGGTTCTTTTAAAAATCTGTTTTTCTATCAAAGATCACTTGCAGAAACAAATCCGTAAGCAGTCTCGGCGTTCTCTACAGCACGCTTGATCGCTTCGCTCATAACATCTGCCGCAAGTGTCCCGACGAGATCCTGGTCTGCGCTGACATCTCCGACAGAAAGCGCATAGATGCTGTCACCGTCCGCGGTTGTGTGAACCGGGCGTATCGCCCTCGCATATCCGTTGTGCGTCATCCCGGCAATCTTGCAAAGCTGGGATTTATCAAACTTAGCATTTGTTATAATGGCACCTATGGTTGTGTTCTCGACAAACTTATTCTCATGTACTGCTATACTCTGCTTCATAACTTCAATGGTGTCCCGGAAACCATTTTTATCTTCAGTGAGAAGCCCTGCTATCTTTTTCCCGGTCTTCCAGTCATATATATCGCCGAGCGCGTTGACAGCTACAATAGCTCCAATCTTCAGTTCGCCCAGCTCGATAGCATAGCTTCCTATACCGGACTTCATGCATGTATCCATACCACAGATCTTTCCGACAGTGGCTCCGCATCCCGCACCGAAGTTTCCGTCACGATAGTTGGGTGCTTCCATGGCTCTCTTTGCCGCCTCATATCCCATAGCGCGATCCGGACGAACGGACTTGTCTCCCACGGTAAGATCAAAAAGATCCGACTGCACAACCAGCGGAACCTTCGTTACGCCTACATCAAATCCGATATCACGCTCCTCTAAATATGCCATCACTCCGCCGGCGCAGTCCAGTCCAAAGGCACTGCCTCCGGCCAGAAGCACTGCGTGAACAAATCCTGCCGCTGCAAGGGGATCCAACAACTCGCTGTCTCTCGATGCCGGCCCGCCGCCTCTGACATCCAGACCGGCTGCCATCCCCTGTTCACTGATGATCACCGTGCATCCGGTGGCAGCTTTTGTATCCTCCACCTGACCGATCCTGATGTTTCCAACCTGCGTGATGCTGATCTCTTTTTCCATAGATACCTCCTTCTCAAAACCAATGAAAATTCAACGCGGGAGCTCATCCTTTTTGCTTTATATTTTTTCCTATTATTTCATCTATTTCACACACGGTGACAAAGCAATTTATATCAGAAACTATATCCCTGAGCTGCCTGAGCTCATACTGACTGATAACTACATAAAGAGCCTTATTCTCTCCACCGATATATCCGACGGTATCCCATTCGGTGCATGTTCTGCCAAGCTCCTTATAAATACGATCCTTGACTTCATCCACATCCTGAGCAAAGATCATGCATCCGCGCTGGGCATCAAAGCCCTCCTCAACTTTTGTCATAACAACACTTACCAGCACATAGGTTAAGATCGAATACAATCCCCTGTCCCAGCCGTAT
>JAFSTZ010000184.1 GCA_017445525.1 Eubacterium sp. | reverse complement strand
GTTGCAGTAGGAAAGGATCTCGGTATCGATGTTGACAAGCAGCTCAACCCGAACGGTGGTGCTATCGCACTCGGACATCCGGTAGGAGCTTCAGGCTGCCGTATCCTTGTAACACTTCTTCACGAGATGAAGAAGAAGGGTGCAAAGAAGGGTCTTGCTACTCTGTGCATCGGCGGTGGTATGGGATGCGCGACTATCGTTGAAATGGACTGATAAGATTTTAAACCGGCCGGTCATAAATGATCGGCTGGTTTTGTTTAACAAAAGGAGGTATATAATCAATGGATTTTATCAACTATGAGGTCGAGGGTAAAATTGCTGTTATCACGATCAATCGTGAAAAGGCACTCAATGCACTCAATTCGCAGGTGCTTGATGAGCTGGATCAGACACTGGATAATATCGATCTTGATGCCATCCGTTGCGTGATCCTTACCGGAGCAGGTGAGAAGTCATTTGTTGCCGGTGCTGACATCGGCGAGATGAGCACACTTACCAAGGCTGAGGGAGAGGCTTTCGGCAAAAAGGGCAACGATGTGTTCCTGAAGCTTTCAAAGCTTGCGATCCCGACGATCGCTGCGGTAAACGGATTTGCTCTTGGCGGAGGCTGTGAGATATCCATGGCTTGTGATATCCGTATCTGCTCAGACAATGCGATGTTTGGTCAGCCTGAGGTAGGTCTCGGTATCACACCGGGATTCGGCGGAACACAGAGACTTCCTCGTCTCGTACCTATGGGTATGGCAAAGCAGCTTATCTTTGGTGCAAGAAACATCAAAGCTGATGAGGCATTTCGTATCGGTCTTGTTAATGCTGTATATCCCCAGGCTGAGCTTATGGAGCAGGCAAAGAAGCTTGCAAACGGCATCGCTGCTCAGGCTCCGATCGCAGTACGCAACTGCAAGAAGGCTATCAACGAGGGCTATCAGATGAACATCGATGATGCTGTTGCTCTTGAGGAGAAGCTTTTCGGTGACTGCTTTGAGACTGAGGATCAGAAGGCAGGCATGGGTAACTTCCTCGCTCCGAAAGAGGAGAAGGTCAAAGTAGTAGACTTTAAGAATAAGTAATCAATTTTAAGGAGGTAATACAAATGGTAGTAGGAGTAATCGGCGCAGGAACAATGGGCTCCGGTATCGCACAGGCATTTGCTCAGGTCGATGGATTTGAGGTTCGTCTTTGCGATATCAAGGAAGAGTTTGCTGCAGGCGGCAAGGAGAAGATCAAAAAAGGTCTTGACAAGATGGTTGCCAAAGGCAAGATGGAGCAGGCAGATGCAGACAAGATCCTTGGACGTATCAAGACAGGTCTGAAGGATATCTGTACGGACTGTGATCTGATCGTAGAGGCAGCTTTCGAGGATATGCAGGTCAAGAAGGACACCTTCAAGGAGCTGCAGGCTATCGTTCCGAAGGATTGTATCTTTACATCAAACACATCATCACTGAACATCTCAGAGATCGGTGAGGGACTTGACAGACCGCTTTCAGGTATGCATTTCTTCAATCCGGCTGCACGTATGAAGCTGGTTGAGGTTATCAAGTCAAAGTCAACAACTGATGAAGTATTTGACAGGATCATCAAGATCTCAGAGGACATCGGCAAGACTCCGGTACGTATCAATGAGGCTCCGGGCTTCGCTGTAAACCGTATCCTGATCCCGATGATCAATGAGGCTATAAATGTTCTGGACGCTGATGTTGCATCAGCAGAAGATATCGATGTTGCTATGCAGCTTGGCTGCAACCATCCGATGGGACCGCTTCACCTGGGCGACTACATCGGCCTTGATATCTGCCTTGCCATCATGAACGTTATCTATGCAGGCACCAACAATGATCCTAAGTATAAGCCGGCACCGCTTCTTGAGAAGATGGTTGAGGAGAAAAAGCTCGGATGCAAGACTGGTGAGGGATTCTTTAAATACTAAAATAAACCGAAAGGAGTAAAGCTAATGGATTTTACATTAGATAAGAAGCACGAGATGGCGCGTCAGCTGTTTCAGGACTTCGCTGAGAATGAAGTAAAGCCACTGGCACAGGAGACCGACGAGACTGAAGCGTTTCCTATGGAGACCGTAAAGAAGATGGGCAAGTACGGCTTCCTCGGCATACCGGTACCGAAAGAGTACGGCGGTCAGGGTTGTGACATCCTCACATATATCATGTGTGTAGAGGAGATGTCAAAGGTTTGCGGAACCACAGGAGTTATCGTATCGGCTCACACATCACTTTGTGTTGATCCGATCCTCACCTATGGAACAGAGGAGCAGAAGAAGAAGTATCTTCCTCCGCTTTGCAACGGCGAAAAACTCGGAGCATTCGGTCTGACCGAGCCTATGGCAGGTACTGATGCTCAGGGAGCTCAGACCAAGGCTGTCCTTGATGAGTCGACTCATGAGTGGGTCCTGAACGGCTCAAAGTGCTTTATCACCAACGGAAAGGTTGCCGATGTTTATATCATCATCGCGGTTACTGATGTGGTAGAGGATAAGAAGGGACGCAAGAAAAAGAACTTCTCCGCATTTATCGTAGATAAAGATACACCGGGATTCTCATTCGGAACAAAAGAGAAGAAGATGGGTATCCGCGGTTCATCTACATACGAGCTGATATTTGAGGATGCAAGGATCCCCGAGGAGAATCTTCTCGGAGCAAGAGGCAAGGGCTTCCCGATCGCCATGCATACACTTGACGGCGGACGTATCGGTATCGCTGCTCAGGCACTTGGACTTGCAGAGGGTGCTCTTGAAAGAACGATCGAGTATACCAAGGAGAGAAAGCAGTTTGGCCGCACTATCGCACAGCAGCAGAACACACAGTTCCAGCTTGCTGATATGGCTGCAAAGACCGAGGCTGCGAAGCTTTTGGTATACCAGGCTGCCATGAAGAAGCAGCAGTTTGCTGACGGAGCCAAGGTAAGCTACTCGGTAGAAGCAGCTATGGCTAAGCTCATCGCAGCAGAGACAGCTATGGAGGTCACTACCAAGGCTGTTCAGTTACACGGTGGTTACGGTTATATCCGTGAGTATGACGTAGAGCGTATGATGCGCGATGCTAAGATCACAGAGATCTATGAAGGTACCTCTGAGGTTCAGCGTATGGTCATCTCCGGTAGTCTTTTGAGATAAGAAAGGAGGGTTCGCAGTGAAAATCGTAGTATGTATCAAGCAGGTGCCGGATACAGCGGGCGGCGTAGTGTTTAACCCGGATGGCACACTTAACAGAGCAGCGATGCTCACTATTATGAATCCTGATGACAAGGCAGGCCTCGAGGCTGCTCTTCGCATCAAGGATGAAAGAGACGATGTTGAAGTTACGGTTCTTACCATGGGCCTTCCGAAGGCAGAGGATGTTCTGCGTGAGGCTATGGCTATGGGCGCTGACAAGGGTATCCTTGTTACAGACAGAGTTCTTGGTGGAGCAGATACATGGGCTACATCAACTACCATCGCAGGTGCACTCAGAAATATCGACTTTGATCTGATCATCACCGGTCGTCAGGCTATCGATGGTGATACAGCACAGGTTGGTCCTCAGATTGCTGAGCATCTGGGACTTCCGGTAATTTCATATGCACAGGACGTAAAGATCGATGGTGATTCAGTGATCGTTCAGCGTCAGTATCAGGATCGTTACCATGAGTTAAAGGCAAAGATGCCATGTCTTCTTACAGCTCTTTCAGAGCTGAACGAGCCTCGTTATATGAGTCCGGGCGGCATCTGGGATGCTTATGAGAAGGAGATCACTACCTGGGGCAGAGCTGACCTCAAGGATGTTGATGACTCCAATATCGGACTTAACGGTTCACCGACAAAGATCGCAAAGGCTTCTGATAAGGTCAGAAAGGGTGCAGGCGAGAAGTTTGTACCGGCTGATCCGACAGAGGGCGCTACGATCATCGTTGACAAGCTGAAAGAAAAGCATATTATCTAAGGAGGCGAAATCATGGCAAATACACCTAATATTGAAGAGTTTAAAGGCGTTTATGTCTTCGCTGAGCAGGTCGACGGTGTCATCGGCAGTATCGCTTTCGAGTTGTTGGGCAAGGCAAAGGATCTGGCAGCAGACCTCGGTCAGGATGTGACTGCAGTGCTGATCGGATCAGGAATCAAAGATAAAGCAGATGCGCTGGCTGAGTATGGCGCAGATCACGTGATCGTTGTTGACGATCCGGAGCTTAAGGATTATCGTACAGAGCCTTATGCACATGCACTGGCTTCTGTTATCAAAGAGAAGAAGCCTGAGATCATGCTTGTCGGAGCTACTCCGATCGGACGTGATTTAGGACCTACAGTATCAGCTCGTGTGGCTACAGGTCTTACGGCTGACTGTACAGTACTTGAGATAGGCACCTTCCACGACAATGCAGCAAACAAGGACATCGAGAAACAGCTTCTCATGACCCGTCCTGCATTCGGCGGAAACACCATCGCTACCATCGCTTGTCCGTATAACCGTCCTCAGATGGCTACAGTCCGTCCGGGCGTTATGCAGAAGATCGAGCCGAACAAGGGCGCTAAGGCTGATATCATCGAGTTTAATCCGGGATTCACTCCGGATAACCGCTATGTTGAGATACTCAATGTAGTTAAATCAGTTGCAAGCACTGTTGATATCATGGCAGCAAAGATCCTGGTATCAGGAGGACGTGGAGTCGGAAGCAAGGAGAACTTCAAGCTTCTTGAGGACTTTGCTGAGGTCATCGGCGGAACAGTGAGCTGCTCACGTGCAGTAGTTGAGAACGGCTGGCTTCCGCAGGATCGTCAGGTAGGTCAGACAGGAAAGACCGTTCGTCCGAACGTTTACTTTGCTATCGGTATCTCAGGCGCTATCCAGCATGTTGCCGGTATGGAGGAGTCAGACCTTATCATCGCTATCAACAAGGATGAGGATGCACCTATCTTTGATGTAGCTGATTACGGTATCGTGGGAGACCTCAACAAGATCCTTCCACAGCTTACTGATATGGTTAAATCAGAACTTGCTGATAAGTAATCAGTGTTTTTTGACAGGCCTTTCGGTTTTTGCCGAAAGGCCTGTTTTTGTGTCTTTTAGACTACATACACCCGTGAATGACAGATTACCATTCACGGGTAACAAACCCATTCGGAATGTCCGTTCTTCTCGCTTTGATCATGCAAGCAAGCTTGCAGATCCGAAGCTTCGTCGAACTCTATTGTGTCTTTCAGACACACATTCCTCATGTGGTTTGGTTACCGTATACGGTTTGTATATAGTTTAAGTGTACACTTCAGAGCAAGCTCTGAGTGTACACTTAGACTATATACACCCGTGAATGGTAACATATATGGTCAAATAATAGTTGTATTTAGGCTTGAAAAATGTTAAAATAAAGAAAGTGGTTATGTCTTTTTAGGGGGGAGGTATAAGCATGAAATTTTCACTACGAATAAAAGCTATTATAATGATCGTTTCGTTTGCGCTGCTTATGAGTAGCATGGGACTTTTTGTGAGTAGTGGAATCATCAATAACACAACCGACAACAATTACAAGGATAATGCCAGACAGCTTGCTACGGCGTTGTCTTACATGGTAGATCCCGAGGATATGAGGGTGGTTCGAGACAGCGTTATTCAGATATACAATTCAACTGAGGAAAAGGTCGGGAGTGAAGAGTGGGGGACTCCGGAGTTTGATGAATATATAGCCAAATTCGCCAAGGTTGAAAAAATGCCTGAGTTTTCCAAGGTAAAAGAGACTATGAGAACTTTACAAAACAATACGGATGTCGATTGCATGTATACTGTTTATGTCGATCCTGCGACTGAAAAAGCCATCTATCTGGTCGATGCTGCCGAGGAGGATGCGTGTCCGCCGGGATGCTTTGATCCGCTTTATGATGTAAATAAAGAATGTCTTACAAACCCCGCAAGAGGATATCTGCCGTATATCACCGATACGGAAGAGTATGGATGGCTGTTAACCGCCGGAGTTGCCATATTTGATTCACAAGATCAGGTTATCGCTTACGCGTGCGTGGACATTTCAATGAATGATGTCAAAGATCAGGAAAAAAGCTATTTTTATATGCTTTTGCTGTTGTTTTTGGCGATTACATTAATTATATGCATAATAGGATTTATTCTTGTAAACCGTTTTGTGGTTCAACCGATAAAAAAGCTTTCAAGTGCAGCCGAGGAGTACTGCAGTGCCGAGAACAAAGCAGGCAATACCGGATTTGCGGGCGTTGTAGTCACATCTCATGATGAGATCAGAGAGCTTTCCGAGTCTATGAAACAGATGGAGCAGGATTTGAACAGATATATAACAAATCTCGTCAAGACCAGAGAACAGCTGATTCTTTCGAGGGAAGAGACTTATGAAATGGAGCAGGCAGCTACGAAAGATCCTCAGACCGGTCTTCGCAATAAAAGAGCCTATGAGAAGGATACGGTCAGGCTGACAGAGTCCATAGAAAAAAACCTGGCTCAGTTTGGTATAGCTATTGTTGATTTAAATGATCTTAAATTCACAAATGATACATATGGTCATGACAAAGGTGATATATCTATCAATACCATAGCGTCGATAATCTGCAATCATTTCAAGCATTCACCTGTTTACAGAGTAGGTGGGGATGAGTTTTGTGTTATCCTTGAGAACTATGATTATCGAAATATAAAACTTATCTCCCGTAAGTTTTTCGACTCCATCATGCACAGGCAGGAAAGTCAGGTGTATGAGCCTTGGGAAAAAGTATCGGCGGCACTTGGGTTTGCTCTGTACGACAAGAATGTTGATGCCACTGTTGAGGATGTGTTCAAGAGAGCAGATGCAAAAATGTACGAAAACAAAAAACAAATGAAGGCTGATCTCAGAAATAAAAACGGACAGTGATACCAATCAAAAAAAACAGGAGAAAAACATTGAGCGATAAACAAATTGGCGTTGTGATATGTAATTATAACAAAAAAGATTTCGTCCTTGACAGTGTACAAAGTGTGCTTGAGAGTAAGGGTGTCGAGCCGGACATTTTTGTAGTTGACAATGCGTCCTCTGACGGAAGTGCTGCTGCGCTCAAAGAAAAATACTCCGATAGTATAACGCTACTTGAAAACAGTGAGAATCTCGGCGGATCAGGCGGCTTCAACACCGGACTCCGCAGGGTTAGAGATGAAGGATATAAGTATTTTTTCTGCCTGGATGATGATGCTCAGGTCGATGAAAATGCGTTGGCAGTATTGTATGAATATATGGAGGCAAATCCTGATGTTGGGATGGCCGGTTGCAGGGTTTACCATATGCAGATACCCGATCATATCCAGCAGAGTGGATTGCTGATAGACTTCGAGCATTGTTCGGCAAAAACAATCGGAGCCGATACGATAGAGGACGGTTCACTTCCGGATATCATTGAGTGTGATACTGTTGCGACCTGCGCCGTTATGGTGAGGGCTGAGGCTGCAAAAAAGCCTGAGGTTGGGATCATGCCTGAGGATAATTTTATATATTGGGATGATATGGAATGGGGGCACAGGATCCATCTCGCCGGATACAGGGTTGTCACACTTGCTTCGGCAAAAGCACTTCATCAGATGGGGGCGATAGTCAGACGTCCGAATACCTTTATAAATTATTACATGTGGAGAAACAGGACAAACTTTTTCCTTAGATTTACGCCTGAAGAAATGCTTGACAATATGTCATTTCAACTTTTGAGTGCTGTGTTTGACGCGCTGTATGAGTGTATGTTCAGAGAAGAGCACAATATAAAAACAACTATTTCGCTGGCGTATCAGGATGCTTTGACAGGTGTCAGGGGCAAGGATGACGGGACCAGGATACTTGAAAATGATGCGAACGATGATAAGCTTATCGGATTTATAAAGGATAAAAAAAGTTATTATTTGATAGATACAGGACTTGAGGATGACGCTTATTATTTGCGTAATTTCTTTGAAAAAGAAGCTCCCGGAATGAAAGAAGTGTCATCGGAAAATGAAGCAGAGGTGGTGTTTGAACTCTGTGAGAACATTTTTAAGGTCAAAGATTTTTCGATGAAAAAGATATATATTGATATATACAGAAATGCGATCATCAATGATGAAGATGTGCTTGCTGTTCAAAGCTATGAGTATAACAAAATACTATACATATATATGAATCAGGACATAGTTTTGGATGCGGCAAGAAGGCTTAGAAAAGCTGATAAATAACAACTAATCCATGAAAGAATAACATGAGGTGACAGATTATGAGAAAGACCAAAGCCTTGAGAACTCTATCATTACTACTTGTATGTTCGATGATCATATCGGGTTGCTCATTTTTTCCGTTTGGTGGTGTGGGAAATGCACAGAATGAGCAAAAGAGTAATGCGTCCGAAAGGCTCAATTTGAGCGATGCGGATAATGTCGGAAGTCAGGATGCAGGGGCACAAACTGATAATCAGGCTGAAGGAGACGACTTTAAAGCTGAGTTTAAGCTCGACAACAAATGGGACAGTGGTTTCCAAGTGAATGTCGTTCTTAAAAGCACCGGAAACAAAGATATGAATAATTGGGTTTTGG
>JAFSTZ010000183.1 GCA_017445525.1 Eubacterium sp. | reverse complement strand
TGTGAGTGGATGAGCGCTACTGCCGGAGCACTGCCCTATGTGTGCCTCACAACCTCAAATCTCTCCAGGAAGCACCCCTCTTCGTCGGGTGCGAGCCCGGCTTTTTGCTTTGCTATCGAGAGCTGCTCCTCCACCGTATCGACACCGTCGAGGTTCGGCAGGAGCAGTCCCCTCCGTCTGTTCTTGGTGACTATGACACCATAGCGCTTTACATCAAGCTCGGCAGGAGACATGATCGCCTCGGCCTCACCCAACACGTCGACAGAGATCTCAAGTGCATCGAGCTCATCCTCCTCTATCGGATCAAAACGGGGATCTCTCGTCGAAGCGGAGATCGCGTTCTCGATGATCTCATCAGCTATGCAGCTTCGCGTCGCAGAGATGGTACCGATGCATCCGCGGAGCTTTCCCTCCTTATGTATCGAAACAAATGCTCCCGCGCGCATATTCTCCAGCTCGCTGATCGCTTTATCGGTAGCAGATCCGAGCTCATCCTTCACATCATACCAGTCGATCTTCTTTCCTTTTCTTATATAAGACTCCAGTGATTTTCTCGCAAGCCTGACATAGACATCTTCCTTATCTCTAAGTGCCTGCCTGCGAGCGTTCTCTCGAGCATTCCATTTATCTAAAAATGCTCTGTCCGGATCCTCCCCTTCTATATGATAAGTGCAAATACCGTAACCGACACCGGTCACGTCCTGATGAACCAGCCTCTCTATACTTACCGACTTTCTGTCAAGAGCACCTGCCAGCATCACAAAAGACTTGTGCCCACACTCCGCAGCCATGTTGCACAGAGTCTCATCAAAGTCGAGAAGTCTGTCAAACTCGCCCGAGCCCATCACATCCATGATCCTCTCATCATAAATCGGGCCTAATGCGTTAAACCCGTACGGACCATCCTCCTTCAGCTTATGCGAGAGGTCGCCGCTCGCCACATAGACAACCCGGCGGTTAAGCTCCTCAGCAACCGTGGAACAAAGCATCCCCATCCGATAGTGAGTTGAAAGTGAAAAACCGGAAAGTCCGATACGAACCAGCTTGAAGCCGGTGTACTTCTTCATGATAAAGTAAAGCGGAACCATCGTCCCGTGATCCAGATCGGGATCCTTCTCTCCCAAAGTACCGGCATCTATATCGTTCACCGCTGCGTGGTTAGACCACTGCAGAGCAAACTGTGAATCATAGTCAACATCAAAGCTCACCTGCGGAGCCCTGAACGCACCGAAGTCGCCCGACGCATGCGTGCCCGGTGAGATATGAAAGTAATCCGCGTACATCACCGAGTGAGGTGACGATATAACTATCGTATCAGGCTTAAGCTCTGCTATCTCATCAGCTACCTTCTCATAAGCCCTCGTAGTCTCTTCAACCACACTCTCCGATCCTCTGCCCACATCCGGCACGATCATCGGCGGATGCGGCACCATAAATCCGGCTATTATACCCATAAAATCTTATCCTCCACCAACTTCCAGTTTTCATCGTAACAATCCGTGATATACGACGGCATATCTCCAAAATCGATCTCCAGCTTGCCATCATATATAGCCACAGGTACTTTCTCACCAAAGGAATATATGGATACAACACAATCATTCTCTAAATTGTATACAAGTATCCGACCGATATCCGGGTCGACGATCCAATACTCTCTGACTCCTGCATCAGTATACTTATGAAGTTTCTTTGTCATATCCTTCTTCCGCGTGCTCGGAGACAAGACCTCTATGATCAGATCAGGTGCTCCACCGGTATACTTTGACCTTGTCTTATCCCTGTCACAAACAACAAAAATATCAGGTTGTACCATCGTCCTGTCGTCTGCTCCCTCATCAAGACGGACATCTGCCGGAGCAAAAAACGGAATACATGAGCCTTTATTTTTCTTAATAAATGAAGCAATCTGAAAATGTATCTCACCTATAAGAAGCTGATGAATATTGCGAGGAGCAGCCATATCATAGAATACCCCATCTATCAACTCCACCCGCCTGTCATCAGGTACCCTGTAATAATCATCTATGGTATACGTACCCTGCCTCTGAAACGGTTCTTTGCTTCCGGGTTCAAATGCTGTTGCAAGCTTCCTCAGGGTATCCGATCTGGGTCTGGTCGTCGTTCCTCCCAACACCTTTTGAACCGTACTGAACGGAACTCCCGACCTTTTAGCTATCTCTTCATACGAATATCCGCTTTCTTCCCGCGCTTTTTTTATCTCTGAAAGTGTCATGGCAATCCCCTCCCCGTATCCCTTATCAATATTTGGTATGCCATAATTATACCAAATTACATCCATTTTGTCAATATGGATATCCGATTTGATCGTTCACTTTTAGAGAAACTATATCTTAAAAATGGGACACCGAATTTCAGTGTCCCACAATCATTTTTATAGTAAAAATCACAGCAAATAAATATGCTTCTCAGCGCAGGCATTTATCTCACCCTCAGGCCATAGCGAAGACTGCACCTCACCGATATGGGCCTTCTTCAGGAAGAACAGGCAAAGTCTCGACTGACCGATACCGCCGCCGATAGAGTACGGCAGTGCCCCCTCGAGGATGGCCTTCTGGAAAGGAAGCTCCGCTCTCTCCGGGCAACCTGCCAGATCTAACTGCTTCTTCAGCGAAGTCTCATCCACGCGAATACCCATGGAAGAAAGCTCCAACGCGATGTCCAGTACCGGATAGTACACGATGATATCACCGTTTAACTCCCAGTCATCGTAGTCCGGCGCACGTCCGTCATGCGGCTTTCCATCGGAAAGAGTTCCGCCGATCTTCTTCAGGAATATGGCTCCGAACTCCTTGACCGCAGCGTACTCTCTCTCCTTCGGAGTCTTGTCCGGATACATGTCCACAAGCTCCTGAGTTGTGATAAACTTGATGTTTGTAGGAAGTGTCCTTCCGTAAAAATGATACTCCAGGGAGATATAATCCTCAGTCTCCAGGATAGCATCCCAAACCTTTTTTACGATATGCTCAAGAACTCTTTCATTACGCTCTTCCTTGTCGATCACGCGCTCCCAGTCCCACTGGTCAACGTAGATTGAGTGAAGATTATCAGTCTCTTCATCACGACGGATCGCACTCATATCACAATAAAGACCCTCTCCATGATGGAAACCATAGTACTTAAGAGCGTGTCTTTTCCATTTAGCCAAAGAATGTACAACCTCTGCCTGAACTCCGGTCTCCTTTACATCAAAATCAACCGGGCGCTCAACACCGTTCAGGTTATCATTCATCCCCGATGCGGGATCCACAAAAAGCGGTGCACTCACTCTGGTCAGGTCAAGCCTGTAAGCTAAAGCTCTCTCAAAATAATCCTTGACCTTTTTAATCGCGATCTCCGTCTCACGGATATCAAGTCGGGACTCATAGTTCCCGGGAAGTATCAAGCTCATGTATTTTTCCTCCTATTGTTTACAGCGTGATCCAACGCAAAGACTCGGATTCCTTCGGAATCCTCGTTTTCCGTTGGGTTCACCTGTCTGTGAATGTATGCCTATGCGTGCAAGCACGCAATCCATACATCTCACATCCAGTCTCACGCCTTATCGCTAAAGTTCACAGTTACCCACTGTCCTCGGGAACGGGATGACGTCACGGATATTCTGCATGCCTGTGAGGTACATAACACATCTCTCAAAGCCGAGACCAAAGCCTGCATGTCTGGTAGTTCCATACTTTCTGAGGTCAAGATAGAAACCGTAATCCTCTTCGTTCAGACCGCACTCTTTCATACGCTGCTTCAACGTATCATAGTCAGCCTCCCTCTCGCTTCCGCCGATGATCTCACCGATACCCGGCACCGGACAGTCCATAGCCGCAACAGTCTTGCCGTCGTCATTCAGCTTCATATAGAAAGCCTTGATCTCCTTCGGATAATCCGTGACAAACACAGGTCTCTTAAACTCTTTCTCAGTCAGATATCTCTCATGCTCGGTCTGCAGATCACAACCCCATGAAACCTTAAACTCAAACTCGTCGTTATGCTTTTCAAGGATCTCGATCGCCTCTGTATATGTCACATGCGCAAAATCAGAGTTCAGCACATGGTTCAGACGCTCGATCAGTCCCTTATCTATAAACTGGTTGAAAAATGCCATCTCCTCCGGCGCAGCCTCAAGCACATAAGCGATGATATACTTCAGCATAGCCTC
>JAFSTZ010000182.1 GCA_017445525.1 Eubacterium sp. | reverse complement strand
TGTGGGCGGAGTCAGATATGACAAGGCAGGAGATGCGATTGGGAACTACTGCTACTACACTACCAATTCAGGTAATGCAAGTCCGGGTCTTCCGATCACGGAGGTCAGCTTTGGTGACAAGCTGGTCGAGGGCAATGGCGGCGTCGTGCTCGAAACTGACAGAGTCGACGATGCGAAACTGCAAAAACAGCTCGATGCCATAGACGATGACGATGATCTGGATACGTTTGAGAAGATTGCGAAAAAAGTAGAGCTTCGCAAGGAGTCCGTAAAGTTTGAAACAAAAACCTTTAACGGTCTTGCAGGTCTTCTGAAAGTGGACACTTCCGATACGGTCATCACCGATCTCTACATCGGAAGAGGAAAGAGTCAGGCAGATGCAGCCGCAGATGCCATAAAGCAGGGGGCATCATTTGTTTACAGCTACAATACTAACCTTGGCGTCACGGGCAGAGCGAGTGCCGAGGGCTATAAAAAGGGACTTGACTTCGGATCTGACAGTATGGAGCCCGTGAAAAAGAGTGCGGTCAGTGATTATGTCTGCATCGGATACGATCTGATAGATGCCTCCGGTGAGGATGCAGAGTATCTGGGCATCAGAGACATACTTATCACCGAGGACAAGCCCTACAATGATTACGGATTTGAGAAGGATGGCTGCGAGTACATACCGGTATCGGACGTATCCTTAAACTCAGGAACTGACGGATCAGAGCTATATATGTACGCAACATGGGATGAGAGTGACGAGGTGTCCTCACCTATCAGAGCACTTGCCATGGCAAAGGGTG
The DNA here is from genome assembly GCA_017445525.1 of Eubacterium sp. Lineage (GTDB taxonomy): Bacteria > Bacillota > Clostridia > Lachnospirales > Lachnospiraceae > Eubacterium_F. The sequence goes on along the minus strand of JAFSTZ010000182.1, from coordinate 10,730 downwards.
ACTCCATCCCTGCGGGAACAGGTGAAAGAAGGTACGAATATATCATGACGGATGACGGTGAAAAGGCGGACTTAAACCTCGGCGCAACAGCCGTGACCGGGTCAAGCGATGCGCTGCTTGTAGATCACAGACTCTGGCTTTTTGCAAACAGATATGACAACACGGCAAAAAAAGAAGCACTCTTTGATATAACCGATGCAGGCCGCAAGACAACACGCATGGATGTCACGATAAATGTCTGAGGAAAGCAAATATCATTGTAACTCTTTTGTAACACTACGTGTGGTAGAATACTGGCATAAGCTTGAAATATTGTTTGTAAACCGGATTACATCATATAGGAACGGGGTGTATTAATATGGGTAGAACAACAAGGAGGATACTGTCAATAACGCTGTCGTTTGCGGTAACACTTGCCACGGTATGCGGTGGTATCCGTATCTGGGGCGTGACACCTGATGTAAAAGAGGCAAAGGCTGCCGAGACTACCGGAAAGTATATATCGGATGTCAGAGTCAGTCACAAGTCGAGCAAGGCAGAGGCTGAGCAGGAGCTTGGACCGGACTACACAGTTCTTGACAAAGACTTCAATGACGGTATGAGCGGACATGCCTGGATCGGTTATTCCACTACCGACAATGCTGACTTTGCGATCACAGACATGAAGGTTATGGGGATGGATGGACGGTACTCTGAGTCCGATTTCCAGACGATTCTTGATAACCACAAGCAGACTATTGAGGATCAGCTGGAGATCGTTATCCCTGCCATCATCGAGTATGCCAAAAACTACGATGCCGGTATGAAGACAGCATCTGCAGTTTGCAATCTTTTGAATATGTTTTATGAAGATGACTCCGAGAAAAACATGGGCGACCTTTTGCTTGAGATGGGACGCGCTTTCAGCAAAAACAAAGGAGACAGCAAGACCGGGGATACTCTCAAAAAGATATTTGTGGAGGGAAACAATTCTGTTATAGTAGCTATCGAAAATCTCCTGTTAAAGGCCGGTGATACACAGCTTGTGAAAAACGGATCCTGGCTTACCCGCATGAGTCTTCTCGGACCGAACGGTCTTTATGATATTTATAAAAATCTGAATTCCGGAAGATCCAGATCCTCTATCAACAATGAGATTGCAAGGGAATACGATGATGATGCCAAGGTTCTTCTGGACGAGATGAGTGGACTCAGAGAGATCATCAAGGAGGCTGAGGAGTCCACAGTTGCGCAGAATGCAGATGATGAATCGGCAGTTGATGAGATGATATCTGAGGTTACGGAAGCTGAGGATCCTGATGTTCCTTTTGACTCAGGAGAGGATGAGATAGCAGATGCCGTGTGTCAGGAGGCGGAAAACGCTACCAACGCGATGGACCTTAGTTTTCAGATATCCAATTATGCTATCGTAGAGCTGTTGAAGCATACACCTTACGGCAATACAAAAACCATGTATGACTTTTTTACAAATGAAAATATCAAGAAAAGCGATCTGTACACCATGGCGTATGTGCTTTCCGACGGTCAGAAAAACATCGTAAATGATGTTGGAGTATTCCCGCTTTTTGAGAGTGCACTTTCAGAGTTTACGGAGGAAAATCCATCAGAGCTGGAGGACATGCCTGATCTGGGAGTAGGTATACTGTCAGTGTATGGAGGAGTGGATCGAAGTGTATTTGACGGAGATACTGCTATCACAAGTGAAACGCTCAAAAACATGGAAACTAAACAGGTTAAGGACGTTTTGACACCTAAAATCGATCCCCTAAATATGGTGCTCGCCATATGTTCTGCTCTTGCCGGAATCTGTTTTACGGGAATGGCGATCCGTGCATTTTCATACGAAATGAAAGAGACGTTCGTTGAGGCAGCGAGGTGGGTTGAGAAGATAACTCCGGTTGTAGAAACCATGCAGAAAAATGTCAGGATCATGAATGCATATGAGAACGCTTGGAAGATTCAGTACCTTGAGGTACAGTATGGTATAGATTTCGGCGAGGACAGTATATCAGCTTTGAAGATAAATGAGGAGACGGCAACAAAAGTTCAGAATACATATGATGATATTATCAAAAGATTGAAAGCCAACGGAGGCGCTGGGAAAAAAGTTGCCATAGATTTGGAAAAAGCTACTCTGAAAAACAAAAGAACTTTCATGGATTTTTATGACGTCCAGATCAGAAACAAGATGTATGTACAGGAAAAATACACGGTAACAAACAAGTTTAAAATTGCCAGAGGAAGCATAGGGTCAAGAGTAGCATGTATACTGGGTGCGGCGGCAGCGTTTGCTTTTGCCGGATATGAGATATACTGTATGACCAGAAAGGAAACGGTTGAGTTCACGCATATACCTGCAAAGATGGTTAGCAGGACATACGGAGATGAGGTGAATTACGTCACCTACCATGCTGCCACTACAGCATCGGATGATACAACCGATCTTCATGACAAAAAGGGAACAGGCTGGCAGGTTGTCTATACAACTACAGATAAAAACATAGGAGATCCGATACTTGCGTCATCATTGCGAGTGCAGGATCAGAATACATCAATTGATTCGGATGAGATCGGCCTGTTGGACTTTGACGGATCTGCTCCTTCGAACCTGACGAACAAAACATATACAGGCAAAGATATGACACCTGTTTACATCTTCTTTAAGACAGGAACAGAACCGGAGGAGGAAGTTGCCGAGGCTGCGGAGGAAGTGGCAGAAGATGAGGCCGCTCCTGCCGAAACAGAGACTCCTCAGGAGACCGCTGAGCCGGTTGCTGAAGAACCCTCTACAGAGGGAGCTGTATTCGGCGGCTCGGGGATTATCTGGATCATCCTGATCATCGTGGTAGTTGCCGGCGGTGCGGCAGGTGCCGGAGTATACTTCCGTAAGCGCAAGAAGTTATAAGCTTGAAATACTGTTTGTAAACCGGATTACATCATATAGACAGGAGGTATAAATATGAGAATTACAGGAAAAAGGATCACGGCTGTAACACTTACTTTTGCACTTACACTTACATCTGTATGTGGCGGTGTACGTATACATGGTGTAATACCGGGGGTGAAGGAGGCACAGGCAGCCGGAAACACAGGGAAATACGTCAGTGATATCGTGATCAGTTATGCATCCAGCAAGGAGAAGGCGGAGAAGGAGCTGGGTCCGGACTACATCGTACTGGACAAAAACTTCAACGACGGGATGAGCGGAAACTCATGGATCGGCTATACTACTACCGATGATGAAGATGAAGCTATCACTGATATCAAAGCTATGCCGATGGATGGCAAGTATTCGACATCTGATTATGAGGTACTTTTGAAGAATCAAAAGCATGTTATCGAGCTTCAGCTGGATGCAGTGATCCCTTCGATCGTCGAGTTTGCCAAAAACTATGATGCCGGTCTTAACACAGCTCAGACAGTGTATAGTCTGTTGAATGTCTATCACGAGGATGATTCGGATAAAAATATGGGAGATTTCCTGCTGGAAAAAGGTCGTGCACTAGCGAAGAACAGAAAGGACTCTAAGTCGATAAGCGATCTGGAAAAGATCTATATGGAAGGGAATAACTATGTAGTTTCATCTATAGAAACGCTCCTTGTTCATGCACAGGATACACAACTGAAGAAAACCGGCTCGTGGCTCACACGTATGAGTATGGTGGGACCGAACGGACTATATGATATTTACAAAAAAGCGGTCGGAGGAAACAAAAACAGCATTAACAGAAAACTGGATGAGGAGTTCTCTGAAACTGCTGATACTATTTTAAAAGGTCTGTCGACAGTCAGAGAAGCGATCAGGGAAGGAGAAAACTCTGAGATAGCAAAGGCGGACGGTGATGAGGCTGCTACCTTGAGTGTCACATCCGAGCTGTCAGGAGATGATATTGAGGAAGTACCATATAATGCGGATGTTGATGAGCTTATGGAGTCCATGTATGAGCAGGCGGAAAATGGTGCAAATGCTGCTGAATCCATGACAGACATGACTGCATACAGCCTCTCTAAGCTGTTAAAGGAAACTCCTTATGGAAAAGGAAAAACCATGTATGATCTTTTCATGGACGAACACTTAAGTAAAAGAGATCTCTATCCGATGGTTTATGCGCTGTCAAACGGACAGAAGAGCATCCTTGAGACTATGGGAGTTTATACTCTGTTTGAAAGCGTGTTCGCTGAGTATTCCGAAAAGGACGGTGAAGAACCGGATGATGTGGGGCTCGATGAGAATATGTTCTCTGTTTATGAAGGGGTAGATCGAAGCATATTTGACGGCGATACCGCCATCACGGCAGAAACCCTGAAAAATATGGAGACCAAGCAGTTTAGGGATTTTCTACCGGTTGAGGATTATACAACGGTTTCAGTATGTTCTGTTATCATAGCAGCGGTTGCGATCGGAGCAACTATCCGCAGCTTTACATGGCAAACAAAAATACTTGGTGGTGATGGCTATGTATACTACGAGAAGAATATACTTGATACCATGAAGAAAAACCTTACCAAGATGAACAGCTATGAAAATGCATGGAAATTACAGTACATGAAGCAAAAGGGGTTTATCACTCAGTCTTTGGATAACGTAGCCTCAGAACAGGCAATCAACGAAATGTATCAGAAATCGATTGATGAAATAGGTATGAGAGGAAGCAGCGGCAAAAAAATCATGTCAGAAATAAACCGTCTTGGAGAGAGAGATAAAATACGAGTTCTTTCCAAATACCAGACTGCGATAGATGAACAGGCTAACAAGATAGCTCGTCTGGGTGAGGGTCAAAAGTTCAGAATTCCAAGAGCAGGATGGGGTACAAGGATAGCTTGCTCTATTGGCGCAGTCGCAGCGATCGCATTCGCAGGCTACGAGATATACTGTATGATCAATCATGATAAGATCAATTTTGCACATATTCCTTCAAATATGGTAGCAAGAACCTATGAGGGAGACGTAGATTATCCGGTTTATCATGCAGTGGAAACTGACTCCGGGAAGAACGCTGATATCCACGATAAGAAGGGTATCGGATGGCAGGTACTCTATACCACAAAGGATAACAGATTGGGTGATCCGATCCTGACCTCTTCCCTGTCGGTAAAAGAGAGTGGTTACAGTTCGGATGAGGAAATGGTTCCGGTTACATACTTTGATGAAAGCTATGCAGCAGATCTCGGTGACGAAAACTATACCGGAGCAAATACCTCGTTAGCGTGCCTGTTCTTTAAAAGGGGAACCGAGCCGATCGAGGAGGTAGCCGAGGTAGAAGAGACCGAGGAACCGGAAGAGACCGAAGAACCGGAGGAGACCGTGGAATCGGAAGAAATATCGGATTCTGCCAGTGGATCTGCCGCAGACCTGGAGGGTTCCGTCTTTGGAGGCTCATCGATGATCTGGATCATCATCTTGCTCGTGATGGTAGTCGGTGTGGGTGCAGGTACCGGTGTCTATATCCGTAAACGGAAGAAGTAACGATATCTGCGGGAATTAAGGAGGCGGGGCTTATGAATATAAAAAAGATATTTTCTCATAAATTGATAAAAGGCTGCGTGATGGCAGTATCGGCTCTGTGTCTCGGCACGATAGTCTCCGGTGCCGTCAGTCTCGCCGCATGCTGTGAGGTCACGAACCGTTGGGGAGAGAAGCGTTACTATGACACCTTCAGCGAGGGGTGGTGTTATGCGGTACACGCTGCAAGTTCAGATGCAAACACCATGACGACCATCAAGCTTCTCACCAACTGGGAAGCGCCCACATCCAAGCAGACCATACGCTGCCGCGGAGAAAAGTACACGGTCGGCAAGTACAATCTCGGGAGCGATCTTAAGCGCAAGCATGTAGAGGGGCTTGACAACTCCAAAAGCGAGGTCGACGGTTTCTCCGGTGGTCATCTGAACGTAAAGGATGGCAAACGGTTTACGATAGACCTTAACGGTTTTAATATCGACAGAAAACGAGGCAATAACCAGGATGACGACGGGGAGCTGATCAATGTAAGTGGCGGAGCATATCTTAGGATCATCGACTCCAACCCGAATGCACGAAAAACCATAGATGGTGTACAGACTACCGGCGGATGCCTCATGGGCGGCGCCAGTGAGGACGGAGCCGGCGGTATACACATCAAGGACGGTGGATACGTCTATATGACCGGAGGAAACATCTGCGCCAATCAGACCAATGAAGACGGCGGAGGTGTCTACGTAAACGGCGGCAGCTCAAAGCTTTTCTTAGAAAATGTGCACGTGTTCAGGAACAAGACCAGAGATGCGAAGAGCGATACCAACGGAGCCGGCATCTTCGTAAACGGCGGCAGGGTGCGCATACGAAACTGTATCTTCAGAAGAAATGAGAGCGAGGACTACGGTGGAGCCATATACTCAGATGAGGGCAACGGCTATATCGTGATAGAGGATTCGCAGTTCCTGGGCAACAGGGCAAATGACAACTCAGGCGGCGGTATCTATATCGACAGGGGCAATCTTAAAATCAAAAACTGTACCTTTGACGGAAACTATGCCCGTGAAAAGGGCGGCGGTATCTTCATCGAGGACGACGACGGCGCAGTTATCAGAGACTGTACATTTGTAAATAATTCAGCCGACAAGCACGGCGGCGCGTTCTATGCAGACGATGATGACATACACTTCATAAACTGTGATATCCGCCGCAACAGGGCAGGAGAGAACGGCGGAGGGGTATACCTGGATCACGATGCCGACATCAACTTCCAGGGCGTGATGAAGGTGACCGACAACAAGGGAAGCGGCAACAGACCGGACAATGTCTACTTTGACCCCGAGTCACGCGTACATTCCGGAGGACTGCTTGACGGATCAACTATAGGTGTCCGCTCCCGCAAATCCTTCAAGATACTCGAGAACATCACAAAATATGAGTATGAGAATTATTTCCGTACAGATTCCGGACGGATGACCCAAAAAATAAGAAGTGTCAAGGACGAGACTTATCTTGCCAGTGTTTTCAGCGACAATTTTATACTGATCATAGCAGGGCTGATATTTATAGTGATAGCGAGTGCAGCAGCGGGTGTGTACAGCAGAAAGCAAAAAAGATAAAAAAAGTTGCTTACAGATCATGAGCATGATATATTAGGAGAAAAAGGTGACCGGAGGAGTTCGAGAAATGGATCTGATCATAAGTGTGGCAGGAGTGATGATAGCTCTCCTCGGACTTGTGATGTCGATAAGCAGTCGTTATCTTGACAGAGTTGCGAGAAAGTTTTTTGTATCTATTTTTGCAAATATCATAGTCTATGCAGCCTGCATCCTCATAAGGACGCTGACCGGCGGGGAGGATGGAGCTGCATGGGCAGTTGTCTCAAGGATAGTTTTTTTTACTCAGGCTTTTTTGTCCTCGGTACTCACGGTTATGCTTACCGGTTTTATGCTTTATCAGAGCGGGGTATCGAGATGGTGGAGAGAGCCTGAGTTTTTGGTGTCCTCAGCTCTTTGGCTCGTATATGTGGGCCTGCTTATCGTGACACAGCTTAACGGCTTTATCTACTCGGTAGATGATCATAACAGATATTTCCGCGGAGAGTATTTCCCGGTGATCATGATAGCTCCGTTTATCATCATGATCATAAATATCATCACGCTCATCAGGAGGAGAAAACGTCTTTCAACTAAGCAGAAACAGGCATTTGCGATATACTTTGTCCTCCCGATGATAGCCATGACGATACAGGGACTTTTCTTTGGGATACATCTGATAGTCCTTTCCACGGTGGCGGCTGCCATGTTCATGTTCGGTTATATAGTCAGCGACCAGACAGAGCGCTACTATGCCCAGCAGGTCGAGAACGAGAGGCTGAAGGTCGATGTGCTGCTTGCGCAGATACAGCCGCACTTTATCTCAAACACGATGACGACGATCAAGCATCTTTTCAAGCACGATCCGGCGAAGGCGGAAAAAGCCATGACCGAGTTCAGCGCATATCTCAGGCACAACATGGCTTCACTCACTGCCGATAAGCCCATACCCTTTAGAGAGGAGCTGTCCCATGTCAAGGAGTATATCTCCATACAGCTTCTCCGGTTCGAGGATGAGCTTTCCATAGAATATGATCTTGAATACATGGATTTCTATATCCCTGCGCTGACGCTGCAGCCGCTCGTGGAGAACGCGATCATCCACGGTGTGAGAAGAAGCAGCACGGGCGTCGGAACAGTGACTGTAGCCTCAAAGAAAAAAGATGGCGTCATAGAAGTGAGCGTGAGCGATGACGGAGCGGGCTTTGAGTATGAGGACGTTGGAGACGGTGAGGAGCCACACACCGGGATACGAAATGTCAGTGAGCGTTTAAAAATTATGGTGGGAGGAGAGTTAAGGATCGAATCACACATCGGAAAGGGAACTGTGGCTGTTATGAGGATACCGACATGCTGATTTATGCTGTAGAGGATGAAAAAATAGTTTTGGAGGAAATAAAGGATACGCTGCTCCGGGCGGAGGACGGCGCCGTCGTGCGTACCTTTATGCGCGGGGCGAAAGCACTCGATGCGATCCGTCAGGGTGATCGGCCGGAGGTCGTTTTTCTCGATATAGAGATGCCCGGGATCTCGGGGTTAGAGTTTGCCGTGAGGGTAAAAAAGCTTCTGCCCGATATCAGGATAATCTTTATCACGGGATATGAAAAATACGCCGTAAAAGCCTTCAAACTCAAGGTGCACGGGTATCTGCTGAAGCCCCTGACCGTGGAGGATGTGAGGAATGAGCTGAAGTATATGCGGGGTCCCGCTGAGGTACCCGATGACAAGCTCGTGGTGCGCTGCTTTGGGCATTTCGATGTGTTCTACAGGGGAGAGCCCGTGATATTTATGAGAAAGCAGAGCAAGGAGCTGCTTGCCTATCTCATAGACCGTGGGGGCGCGGCATGTACGGCGGGAGAGATAGGACTTGCCCTGTGGGAGAACGGTATATCGGAAAAAACGGAGCAGCACCGTGTCCGCAACCTCATCAGCGACCTGAAAAACACCCTGCGTGAGATAGGCATGGAGGATGTTCTGATAAGGGAGCACAGGGAGGTGGCTGTCAGGAGGGATCTGATCGACTGTGATTATTACCGGATGCTTGACGGCGATATGGATGCGGTGAATGATTTTCGCGGTGAGTACATGGTAGACTACAGTTGGGCGGAGAACACGCTTGCGAGACTTGCAGGCAGAGATATTAAATGATAATTAAAACCTCGAAACATGCGTGTTTCGGGGTTTTGTGACGTTTATGAGCGGTGCTTTGTGTATAATCGTTTATCGGGAGTTGTGGGCTTTTTTGCTCATAGTGAGTCAGAGTGTTATCCGTTTCGAGTACTGCCCTGCGAGTGCACAACACGAGCAGTTGGCAGTACCGATGCAAGGACTGCCCGAGAAGCCGAGTCAATGACGAAGGCTGATCGGTTGCAGTCTACTGCTTATTTAGGAAATATATATTAACAGATCTGCGTGGAGGAATATCGTGACTATAGAGTTGATAACCAATTTGATGATTCTGTTATGCTCTCAGATAGGATTTTTATATGGTGTGTTTACCATCCTTATCAGAGAGAGACCCCTATATCTGAAGATGGTCGTTCTCGCCATGGCATGTATGATGGTGGGGCGTATTTACGTGCTTTTACAGTATGTCACGAAGGGTACCGTACCTGACGGATTCAACGTAGGCATGCTCGGACTTCTCGGGTGCTTTCTGTTTTTGTTCAGCGCCAACTACGGCATGATCGACGGACTGGCGGACGACGGTGATATAGAGTATCTTAAGTACAGGATCATAAGCTTTATAGCGCCGGTGGTGCTGATCGCCATCTATGGCTCAGTATTTTTCCTCAAAGGCTTCGATATAAACATGATCCCGTATGCGGTGGTCATCCTGTTTATAGCCATAGCCTCAAGATATCATTTCAAGCATATCATTTTTCCGGATATAGAGCACGGTATAGTGCGTTCGATCCGTGGGTACAACGTAGTTGCTCTTTTGCTTTGTGTATTTACCGCGCTGTGGATAGTTTTTGATCTGACGGGACATACTTATATGTATCTTATTTGCGGCATACTGGTTTCGATTTGCTGCATTATCATTATCCCATTGTTAAAGAAAGAGGCGACCAAATGGACAACAATATGATATATATCTTATTTATATGCATCCTGGTTCCGATGCTTCTGATGATGCCGTTACTGACAGGCAGATCCAGACTTCTGATGGGATACATGCTTATAGGTGTTTTTTCCTGTCTTTTTGCTGCGGGAGTAAACGGCTATGTCCGCTCATGCATGGGTGAGGGGCTTTACTATCTGACGACCAACATCACACCCGTGATAGAGGAGATCATCAAGGCACTTCCTATCCTGTATTATGCGTTCGTATTTGATTCGGACAGAAAGAAGCTCATCCCGCTCGCCTTTGCCGTGGGTGTCGGATTTGCAGTACTTGAGAACATGATCATACTCATGCAGAACATCTCCACGGTGAGCATACTCTGGGCGGTAGTCAGGGGCTTCGCATCCGGATTGATGCACGGTATCTGTACTGCCTTTGTCGGATACGGCATATCATTTATCAGGACCAGAAGAAAGCTTTTTATATGCGGTACGTTTGCCCTGCTTGCTCTGTCGATCATATATCACTCCGTGTTCAACACGCTCGTACAGTCGGAGACATATAAGTATTGGGGATTCGTGCTTCCTCTCTCTACTTATGTTCCTTTTGTGAT
>JAFSTZ010000181.1 GCA_017445525.1 Eubacterium sp. | reverse complement strand
TCTCAGGTTAAAAACAGAAACTACAGATTCATCATTTATATGGATGATCTTTCGTTTGAGGATTTTGAAACAGAGTATAAATATCTCAAGGCGGTTATCGAGGGAGGCATGGAGATAAGACCGGAGAATGTGCTTATCTATGCGACTTCAAACCGCAGACATCTGATCAGGGAGACGTGGTCCGACAGGTCGGATATGACTGATGACGAGATACATCGCAGTGATACTATGCAGGAGAAGCTTTCACTTGTTGCGAGATTCGGAGTTACCATCAATTTTGATAAGCCTTCGAAAAAGCTTTTTGATGAGATCGTTGTATCTCTGGCTGAGGGTGCCGGCATCAACATGGACAGGGAGGAGCTGCTTGCCAAGGCAAATGTGTGGAGTCTGAGACATGGTGGATATTCAGGCAGAAATGCCGAGTATTTTGTAGTGAATCTTCTTTCAAAAGGATAAATCATCTTCTATATTTATGTGAAATAATAACAGTTTTAGGAGCTTGAAAATGTTTGAGAAATACTTTCCTGATGAGACAGTGAGCTCTACTTATGATATTGATTATGAAAAGCTTTATGACGATGGTTACAGGGGGCTTCTTTTTGATATAGATAACACTCTTGTAAAGCATGGTGATATGGCTGATGAGAGAGCAAAGGAGCTGTTTCTGAGATTAAGGCGAATCGGCTTTGAGTGTTGTCTGATATCAAATAATAAAAAGACCAGAGTCAGATCGTTCAACGAAGATATCGGAGTGCATACTATATTTAATGCGCATAAACCGGCTGCTAAAGGGTATTACTATGCGATGGAACTGATGAATACCAATCTGAATAACACTGTATTTATCGGCGATCAGCTTTTTACGGATATATTCGGTGCCAAAAAGATCGGCATGAAGAATTATCTTGTTTCGCCTATAAATAAAAGGGAAGAGATCCAGATAGTTATCAAGCGGAAACTTGAAAATATTGTTTTGTCAGAGTATCGCGCCAAATTAAAGAAAAAGCTTAGCAGGAAACGTGAAGGAAATGAGAAAAAAGATTTCAGAATTGTTATCAAAGACAAAGACAGATCTGCTTTTGATCACCGATGAAGCAAATATGAGATATCTGTCGGGGTTTACCGGTGAAGGTTATCTTCTTTTGACAGGTGATAAGGGAGTTGTTGTAACGGATTCCAGATATACTGTAGCTGCAAAGGAAGAATGTCCCGGATTTGATGTTTATGAATGGAATAAAAAGGGATACTACAGAGCAGCGATGGATGCGGTAAAGGATCCGGCTGTTAAAACAGTCGGATATGAGGATATGTACCTTACAGTAGTCGGCTTCAGGGCCTTTGAAAAAAAGCTGCAGAGATATGCGAAGTTGAAACCGCTAGGTAAAAGTGTTGATGAACTGAGACAGGTCAAGGATGACCGGGAGATAAGCCTGGTCAGAGAAGCGGAAGCTATCGGTGACAGGGCGTTTGCAAGGCTTATGCTTGATATGGGCGTGCCGGCGTCAAAGCTTGGAGAAGTCGGCATGTATGTCGGGGAATATCATATCCCGACTCCGATATCTGCGACTAAGGTCACAGAGAAGCAGGTTGCAGCAAGACTTGAGTATTATCTTAAGGATGAGGGTGGAGAAAAGCTCAGCTTTGATACCATCGCTGCGTCCGGACTTAACGGTGCAAAGCCGCATGCAGTGCCTGAGAATAAACTTCTGAAAAAAGGTGAGCTGCTGACACTTGATTTTGGTTGTATATACAAAGGATACTGTTCTGATATGACCAGGACAGTGGCTGTCGGAACACCATCTGATGAACTGATCAAAATATACAATATAGTAAAAAAAGCACAGGAAAAAGCCCTGATGAATATCCGTCCGGGGATGACCGGTATGGAGATAGATGCTTTAGCAAGAGACTACATCAAAGAGCAGGGTTACGGTGAGTATTTCGGCCATTCTCTAGGACATTCGGTAGGACTGAAGATCCATGAAACACCCGGGTTTTCTCACAAGGAAAAAACAGTCATCAAACCGGGGATGATAGTCTCAGTCGAACCAGGTATATATGTCCCCGGTCTTGGCGGCGTCCGCATCGAGGATCTTGTGGTGATCACTGACTCCGGCATCGACAACCTGGCAGCATCAACCAAAAACTTATTGATGCTTTGATTATACGGAAAGGCTTTTAACATGAAAACAAAAATATGTGTCCCCATAGTTGCCCAGGTCAGCTTCAGCATCCTGGCTATGGCGGAGGAGCTCTCATCACTCCCGATAGATGCCGTGGAATGGCGTGTTGACTATTTTGTCGGTAATCAGGACGAGATCCCCGGTATCATAATGAGATTAAAAGACGTACTGAATGAGAAAAAACTTATAGTTACGTTGAGAACCGTCGAAGAAGGCGGTGAGGAAAACGGAGCCAGATTTGACTATTTTTCTGTTATTCGAGGCGTGATAGACCAGGGAATGGCGGAATATGTTGACATCGAACTTGACAGGGATGAGGAAAGCCTGAAAAGTATGATAGCTTTGTCCGGATCAAGTGATACAAAGATCATCGGTTCGTATCACGACTTTGAATCCATGCCTGATGAGGATTTTATATACGATAAGCTTACTTATGCCCGTGATATTGGATGTGATA
>JAFSTZ010000180.1 GCA_017445525.1 Eubacterium sp. | reverse complement strand
AGTAATTCTCAAAATTGCCGGCGTCAAACTCCATCATCTTCTCCCAGTATTTTCCGTTATCTCCGGTGACTCCCGCAGGGATCTGCTCCGGTTTAAAGTATGTCACATCTCCGTGGAACATCGACGGTGTATGATTTCCGATATCCTCTGCCACATGTACGGCATTACTTACCATGGCATCGAGCATGCCGTTCTCACGGAGCTCTGCAAACAGGGGACAGGTCTCAAAATAATGTCTGTCGATCTGCGAAAACATACCTCTGGACATATCACGAAGCTGCCCGCTGTCAAGTGCGTGAGAATCCAACATAAACAGATGCCTCACTTCCTCACCGGCCTGCTCCAGCTGGCAGGCCATCTCGTGTGCGATGATGCCTCCGTAGCACCAGCCGCCGAGAAGATACGGTCCCTCCGGCTGCCAGCTCTTGAGTATACGTATATAGTGTGTCGCAATATTCTTTATACCATAGACCGCCTCATCCATATGATACAGATTGAACGGCTCTATCACCGCAAAGGATACTCTGTCTCTGAACCTGTCTGCCAACTGATAATAAGCATCACTTCCGGTGTTTCCGGTATGGACAAATACCAGCTTCGGATTGCTGTTCTCCGAGTAAACATAGATGTCCTTTTTCTCATCATCATTGACAGGCAGCAGAGTCTGCTTTCGTTCTGTATCCGGTTGCTCGACATCATCGAGCTCGAGCCCCATCATGATAACCTCATGCCAGTCACGTATAGAAGCATCATCCGGATAATCCTCCTTCAAGATACCCATGATGCGTGCCACAAATCGTCTGAACAGATTCTCATCCACGGAAATACTGTATTCAGCCACACACAGGAAATCTCTCTCCGGAGAGTGGATACAGTACACCTTCACCAGGCAGTCACTCTGCAGATCAACTGACACGTCGGATATCTTTCGGCGAAATGAGGACATCTCACTGCTGCCAAACGTCTCAAACTCTATCATCTCCAAAGGTATCCTGCGATCGGTGATCACCTGCTGTACGACCGAAACATCCCTAAACACGATAGACTCACGCAGAGTCGGTATCTCTTCGGCAACTGTATCAAGCGCCTTGCGCAGATGAGCCTCTGATACCCGGCTGTCAAGCTGCAGAAACCAGATAGTCTTGAAGTCAGCTCTGTCCGGATACAGGATATGCATAAACAGCATCTCATCCTGAATTGGTGTAAGCGGCTGAACCTTCAGTATATGTTCACCTCGCGAGGCAAAATCCCTGATAACCCCGCTGTATTCCTCCTGTGTCCAGAACTGCTCGTAAGAAACCTCCGCAGCCTCGGCGATCTTCCTCAGCACGTTCAGCTGAACCACCTGAGCTCCGCTGATCCTTATCCCCTGCTGACGAAGCTCCGCAGCATACTTCATGGCGATCAGCGACGTCCCGCCGAGATCCGTAAATCGATCATCAGGACCTATAAATCCCTCCGGCATCAGCACGTCCGCTGCCGTCATCACGATACGAGAGATAAGCTCGCTGTCCAAAACCCCACTGGTCCTGTGTCTGCTCGCCGGCTGAGGCAGCTCCTTTCTCATGATCTTGCCATTGGCGTTTCTGGGAAAATCATCCATCCTGACCCAGATGTCCGGGATCATATACTCTGCAAGATACTTGGAGATCTCCTCCGTCATCTCCTCGTGGTCTACCTCATCGCGCGCCTCATAGTAGCAGCACAGATGCTCCGTCCCGCTGACGGTCTTCACCAGTACGACGACCTCTCCGACATCCTCCCTGCCAAGTCTCGCCGCCGCACGGGCAACCTGAGCCTCCACCTCGCCGGTCTCTATACGAAAACCGCGAAGCTTGACCATGTTGTCAGTACGCCCAAGGATCACGTAATCTCCCTCGGGCGTGCGGGTTGCGCGGTCGCCGGTACGGAACCAGACAGTCCCATCCAACTCGATCCATTTATCTGCACTCTGCTCGGGCAGCCTGTAGTACTGTCTCGACATAAATGAACTCGTAACCAGAAGCTCACCCGCCTCGCCGGGCGCAGTCTCCCTCATGTCCTCACCGACCAGCATTACTCTGACATTGTCCCAGGGTTTCCCGACAGATATGACTTCCTCATCCCCATAGATCTTTTTTGCCATAACACCGGAAAGCTCTGTACTCCCATAGCTGTTGATCAAAAATGTATCCGGGTTCAGCGGACGGAAGTTCCTCAGCTTCTCTCCTGCCGCAAAAACACATCTCCCGCTGATATCATAGTCCTCCGCCAGTATGACAGCAAGTCCCGCCGGCAAAAAGATATGTGTGATATCTCTGTCCCGGATAAACTGATCGAGAGATGCAAGATCCTTTCTGGCTACCTCGGGTGCGATACAAACCGTCCCCCCCTGCACGAGAGGTCCAAGCAGATACATCTGCGATCCTACAAACGAAAAACTCGACATCACTCCCGAACGGGTATCGCTGTTCATAGCGGCACCCTCACAGGTATTTATCCAATCCGCGATATGTATCAGCATACTGTGGTTGTGGAGTACGCCCTTGGGATTGCCGGTCGTGCCCGATGTATAAAGCAGCATAGCCGGAGAATCCTCAGTAAGTGTTTCACACGATCCGTAAGCATCATCTTCACCTGACAGTTCATCCAGAAAAATAACATGATCTTCAGGAAAATCTAACTTTTTTCTCTCCCAAAGCCTGCGAACGGTCAGAACCGCCTTCGCCTCGGAATCCTTCAGTATATACTGCAGGCGCTCCTCCGGATAAGCATCGTCCATCGGTATAAATACTCCGCCCGCTCTGATAACCGAAACAGTCCACAACAGTATCTCCTTGGAATACGTCACGTAGATCGCTGCCGCATCCCCGGGTTTTAATCCAAAGGAATCAAGCATACGGGCAGCAGATGCACTTTTTGCCTTAAGCTCCCCATAGCTCATCTCCCCTCTGTCATCTATCAATGCCGGTTTTTCAGGCGACTCAGAGGCATACTCACCTATCAGTTCATGAAGCAGCTTCATACCTCATCTCCTCCAAAGAAACCTTTCTGCTTGAGATGCTCCAGGAATCGCCGCATATACGCAACCCCCGTCTCAGGCCAGGAAAATCCAAGCCTCTCCAGTATCCCTGTAGTATAGGAATTGTCACAGCACTCAAGGCCTATCTCACTGGTGTTATCATTGCTGTTGTATGCAGCAAGAGCACTGACTGCATCTCTCGTCTTCTCATCGGAAAGAGCATCCTTAAACACTGCTTCAAACTCATCAGACTCAACTCCGCGGATACTATATCCCTCTTCCTCAAACGCACGGATCACATCCGACATCAGAGGTCTGTGTGTATTGATCGGTATGAAGCAGACACACTCATCCGGCGTTCCGGCAAGAGCGATCACGGCCTTTGCCAGACAGTCGATAGGCGAGAACTCTACTATCTCAGACATGGCATCA
Source organism: Eubacterium sp. (assembly GCA_017445525.1). Taxonomy (GTDB): domain Bacteria; phylum Bacillota; class Clostridia; order Lachnospirales; family Lachnospiraceae; genus Eubacterium_F. The sequence continues at coordinate 2,279 of JAFSTZ010000180.1, read as the reverse complement.
TAAGGGATGATACCCATGGTCTGGTAAGCTCTGAAAGTATTCATATATGTGTTGGTAGCATAGTTGATCTGGAACACGCCGTCCTCAAGTCTCGGAGCCAGATTACCGACGCGGAACACCTTTGCACGCAGGCTGTGCTCTATGATCTCCTCATAAACGAGTCTCTCAGCCATAAACTTGGAGTGTATGTACTGATTGTTGTCTACTACCTGTCCATAGTAAAGTCCGTATTCATTGAATATAAATGACTCGGGCGGCATGCCGTTCTCACGTGATCCCGCAACACTTCCGGTAGAGATATGAACAAGCCTTGCGTTATTCTGCAAACACCATGAGGCTATGTTACGGACTGAACCGACGTTGGTACGCTCTATCTCATTACCTCTTGCAAAATGTTTGACACTTGCTGCACAGTTGATGACAGTCATATCCTCAGACGGCGCTTTGAAAGCCATCAGAGAGCTTTCATCCGTTGCATCACCCTCGATCACAGTGATTCTGGAACCCATCAGCTCTGCGTAATCATCTCCGAAATAGTTAAGCAGGAGCTCTTTAAGTCTCTGCTCTCCGCTCTTGTCCTGACCCGGACGTACAAAACAGTATATCCTGTTATCATGCTCCGTGATAAGCTCATTGAGCACATGACTTCCCAGATAACCGGTGCCTCCGAACAACAGAACATCATTTAACGGAAGCCTGTCACCGTTTTTGAATGCCTCCAGAGTATTGTGCGACAGAAGCTCGTTGATACGTGTGTAGTCATATCCGTCTCTGCCGGTAACCGGTATCTGATGATCATCAGTGATAACCGGAGTCACCGCAGCCGTCTCTCCGGCTCCGCCTCCGTCAAGGAACTCAGCCATAGCTCTCGGTGTGGTATGACTGAAAACATCGTTGTATACTATGATGTAGCCTGCCTTCTCTGCAGCGATCACCACCTTCATGGCGAGAACGGAGCTTCCTCCTATATCAAAGAAATCATCCTCTGCACTCACCTTCTCGAGACCGAGAACGCTGCCAAAGATAGAGCAGAAGTCCTCCTCTGTCTTGCCAACAGGCGCTACGTATGCCGCCTTCTGAAGCTTCGGCTCCGGAAGGGCCTTTTTATCCACTTTCTGGTTAACTGTAAGCGGGATCTCATCTATCTGCATGATGGCTGCGGGAACCATATATGCCGGTTTCTGTGTCTTTATATAATCAGCAAGTGCCGAAGTATCGATAGTCTGATCTCCGACCACGAACGCTGCCAGATACTTTCCACCGCCTTCATAGTCATAGGCCTGAACCGTGACATCGCCTATACCCTCAAATCCGCGGATCACCGCTTCGACCTCCTTGGTCTCGATCCTGAAGCCTCTGATCTTGACCTGTCCGTCCTTGCGGCCGACAAACTCGACATCACCGTTCTGACGGTAACGCACGATATCTCCGGTGTGGTACATCCTGAACTCGTTGAACGGGCAGGACTCATAAGCCTCTGCCGTCTTATCCGGACGGTTTAAGTATCCTCTGCTGACCTGAGGTCCCGAAAGACAGAACTCTCCGGCAGCTCCGGCAGGAAGTCTGTGCCCTGATTTATCCAGAACATATGCGTGGATAGTGTTCATAGGCTTTCCGATGGGAACGTTCGGCTCCCATTTTTCTATAGGAAACAGGCTCACACCACAGCAGTTCTCCGTCGGACCGTATCCGTTCACGATCGTATAGGAGAGCTGGGACGGATCCACAGCAGGAAGCTTCTCGCCGCCCATCACGAGCATACGCAGAGTTTTCAGCTTCGGGTAGTTCTGCAGGAACTGAACACCGACCTGAGTAGTCAGAAGCAGAGCGGTGATACCGACCTCATCGAAGTAAGCGGCAAGACCTCCGAGATCCATACGGATATCCTCCGGTATCAGATAAACAGTACCGCCGTTGAGCAGCGTACAGAAAACATCCGACATGTTGACATCAAAGCCAAATGAAGCATAAGCCGCGATCCTGTCATCATGTGTATAAAAATCGTTTCGTACTCCGTGTGCATAGGAAACCAGGTTCCTGTGCTCGAGCTGACAGCCCTTCGGAACACCGGTAGAACCCGATGTATAGAGCATGACAAACATATCCTCCGGAGAAGGCTCCTGAGGCTTGTCAGCGACATCTTCCATGGAGTAGAGATCCTTTACTGTCAGCACCGCTCCCTCGTACTCATCTACAAGCTCACCGAGCTCCTCCTCCATGATCAACAGACATCAGTTTGCATCCTTTACCATGAAGTTCAGGCGCTCCTTCGGATAGCT
>JAFSTZ010000021.1 GCA_017445525.1 Eubacterium sp. | reverse complement strand
GAGAACTCTACCGATACTCCGGTGTCTGCAGATGCCTGCGCATCCGTCTTTGCAACTTCCGTCTTTTTCTGAGTTGCAGCCATATTCTGGTACTGTGTATAAGCCGAAAGTCCGCCTCCAATTCCATTTACAGCCATAGGTTCCTTCCTTTCTGTACCTTCGGTACTTAGTTAATCATCCATTACGATATGTATATCGACAGATTCTTTACAGACTTAACCCCCAATAACAACTTTTTTTAGAAAAAATCAGGCACACACCGATCAAACCGGTATATACCTGATCACTTTCAGACTCAAACTCCCTCTTCCGCTGTTTCAACGCTCTTCTCACGCCTCACTACCGGGAATTTCTTGACTGACTTAGCGATGTTCATGGAGTGATCGCCGATCCTCTCAAGATCAACCAGGATCTCCGTGAAAAACAGTCCCTCGGTCGCGCCGCACTTGGATTTATTTATACGTTTTATGTTGGAATTACGCATCTTTGCGACCATATCGTCGATGTCTTCCTCCATGTCATTTATAACCTGATAAGTCTCGGCATCCGGTGCATAGAAATACTCGCACGCAAGATCAAATATGTTATACACGGACAGCGACAGCTGCTTGAGATCCTTCAGCGCCTTGCCGGTGAACTTCAGCTTGTTTTTCTTCATATTCATGGCGTAGCCGAGCATGTTCTCAGCGTGGTCGCCTATGCGCTCGAAGTCGTTTACTATATGGTAGAGATGCCCGGCGTGCTCGGCCTCGGACTCGGAGAGATTCAGCGCATTGGTTCTGGTGAGGGCATTGGTTATCTCTTTGTTCAGATAGTCGAGGTTCGACTCATTTTTCCGGAAACGATCCTCGGGGATCATCTCCTTGTCATAAAAAATCTTTGTAGCCGCCTCGAGGTTCGTGCTGGCAAGCTGGTGCATACGGCCGACCTCGGAGTCGATCTGCCCGAGAAGCACGGTTCCTGTCTGATAGTTTTTCGTGTCGATAAACAGAAGTGTGTTTCCTTCCTCCTCCACGTCGTCGCCGCGGACTATAAGCTTTGACAGCTTGACGAGATACTTTGAACACGGCAGGAGAAGCAGTACTGTTACTACATTGAATATGGTATTCGCGTTTGCTATCTGTCTGGACGGATTGTCGATCGAGGTCGCCGCCATCCAGTCAAGAGTCTGCGGGAACAGATTGGTCACGACCATAAATAAAACCATACCGATGGACTCAAACAGTGCAACGATGAGTGCAACTCTCTTGGCATCCTTACGTCCGCCGATAGAGGCAAGTGCAGGGGCTACGCAGGCACCGATGTTCATACCGAGCATGATATAAAATGCCTGGTGGAAACCGATAACCGAGTTCAGTGCCATCATCTGCAGTACACCGACAGAGGCCGATGCGCTCTGGATGATAACGGTAAATACGATACCGACCAACATAGCGAGAATCGGGTTGGACACTCCTACAAGTATATCCTGGAACCAGCTCTCAGCTGCGAGAGGTTTCATGGAAGATGACATCATGCCGAGACCGATAAACAGGATACCGAGACTGGCTATGATGTTGCCCACATTTTTAATGGAAGGCTTTTTAAAGATCATGATCACTGCCACACCTGCGAAAGCGATAACAGGTGCGATCTCGGATATGTTAAACGCGATCAGCTGTCCGGTGATAGTTGTTCCGATCTTTGCTCCCATCAGGACGCCTACCGAGCGTTCAAGCTTCATCATGCCGGCGCCGACGAAGCCGACTACCATAACGCACATGGCGTTGGAGCTCTGGATCAGCGCGGTGAGTCCGGCACCGACACATACCGCAACAAGCTGATTCTTCGTCAGAGTCTCAAGTATATTTTTCAGATAGGAGCCCGCG
>JAFSTZ010000179.1 GCA_017445525.1 Eubacterium sp. | reverse complement strand
CTCGACATGATCTTCAGCATGACAAACCTCCGTTATAAATGAATTAGACATATGCACGGATACATATATCCCCGTTTTCCCTGTTGCTGTATAAATATCACTTTTGCCAGTATATCTCAACCGCATCCCCCTCTTTGAGCGGATCGGTAAAGTTCTTGTCCTGTCCGTTGATCCTGGTCACAAGACGCTTGCCGCCGACCTTTGACATATCAAACGGATAAACATCAAACACATCAACAAATATAGCACTCTTGGACTTTGCCGGTATGGTGACCTGCTCTCCGTTAACGGTAATGTGCGTTGGCACACCGACAGGCTTTGGCGGCTCAGCTGCCGGCTTGATACCATCGATCCTGTCAAGGATAGCCTTGTCAGCTCCGCTAAATGAACTGTCGGAAGGCTGACTGTATGTGATACCGTTCTTGAGATCGTTCGTCCCCGGTATTATGCGGCCGTCAGAACCAAGCTTGGCGGTATCAAACGGAATATCCTCCATCCACTCCGGCAAAGGTTTCAAAGGCTTTAACAGCGGATCCTCAGCCATAGCCTCCTCAAGTGATGTGAACTTCCTCGGACCGTCATCCGGCTTAACTGTCGGTTCCGGTTTCTCCGACACAGTCTTTTCAGGCTCGGGTTGCTGTACCCGCAATTCCTCATGCGCAACCGGCTCAGACCCAGTCTGCTGTACCCTCGGCTCCTCATGCACGGGTTCGTTCTGCTGCACCTTCGGTTTAACCTGTACATCAGACTTCGCAGGTTCCGGCGCTGCAGTTTTTGCATACGACTCATTCATCGCCTGCAGAGGTAGTTCCTCAACAACATCCTTGTCGCAGACTCTTGCATTCAGCCCGGCCTCACGACCGTTTAACAAAACTCTGTCAACTCTGTCAAGTCCGGCAAACTCGAGCAAAAAGCTGACTGTATGAAAATCAAATACCTGTATATCGTCATCATCCTTTACGGAATACATGGAAGTCTCCGGCACTCCGTTTACCTCAACACGCTTCGGGATGATGATATCCTTTCCAAACAGCTTAAGTGTTATCTCCTCGCGACACTCGGCTATCTGTCCAAGAGTTATTGAACCTTTCTCTCCTCTTGTCGAAGGTCTGAGGACGATATTGTCATTCTCGAGTACGGGATCATTCAGACTGACCTCTTTATGGTTCTTGCGAACGGTAACTACCTCTCCGCTCTCTCCTTTGACCTCGCGTTTCTCACCGTTCACTGTATAGTATAGCGACTCACCCTTCACCGGAAAAAGATTTTCCTTCATGAACCCGGATGTCAAGCAAGCATCAAGTACAGTCACCTTGCCGTTGTCGTAAAGCTTGACCGGCTGTTCATTCACTGTAACATGTATAAAATTATTGCTCTGCTCATATGCACTCAGACAGATACCGATAGGAGTCACCATCATGGAATCCTTGCGCACATCATCGCCCGGAAAATCGATATTTGTCAAGACATCTGCACCTCTGATAGCAACTCTCTTCAGTGGAAGATTGAGATAACCGGCAAGTTTCTCGGTAAATCCCTCTTGAAGACCGCCTCCGCCAACGATAAACACAGCGCTCACAGACTTGCCGCCGTTCAACTCGATGATACGATCAGCAATCTTTTTGGTGATATGATCCACGGTCGACTCGGTGATGGCAACCACCTCTTCTCTGGTGGTTCTCAACGTGTCTCCAAAAATATTTTTAAAGTTTGCAATCTTCCTCTGAGCCGTCTTCCTCTTGATAGTCTCGGCAGTCTCAAAATCAGTCAGATACTCTTTGGCTATAGCTTCAGTGACCTCGTCACCGGCAAGAGGTATCATGCCGTACGCAATAACAGTACCGTCCTTCACGATAGAAAGATCTGATGTACCTGCTCCCACATCAACGAGAGCTATGTTCAACAGTCTGAACTTCTCGGGGATCGCAACATTTATAGCCGCAATAGGCTCCAGCGTGAGACTTGCTACGTGAAGACCTGCGTTCTCGACTGCGGCATACAATCCCTCTACAACCTCATCCGGCAAAAATGTAGCAATAAGATCGATGGCGATAGACTTTGCAGGATGCTGCTCCAGCATATCCATCTGATAACCGTTCAGATAATACCTGGCAGGTGAATAACCAACGCAGAAAAACTTTTTATCCTTGTGATCGGTATCCTCTCTGATCTCCTCGTAAGCCTTTTCAACACCGGACATCTCCATAGATCTGATATGATCACGGTTGACCTTGGTCTCCTCCGGAAAATCCATCTCCACATGGACAGTCCTTGTTTTCAACACACGACCTGCAGCAGCTATACTAACCTCGCTCAGTGACTGCTGAAGCTTCTTCTCAAGAGCTGTCTTTACCTCAACTATGGTTCTCGAAACAGTCTTGATATCATGTATCTGCCCATCTATAACGGCTCTGGTAGAGTGCTCAACAGACTCCTGTGCCACCACGACAAAGCGATCAACACCGACACGATATCCGACGGTGCCGACGAT
>JAFSTZ010000178.1 GCA_017445525.1 Eubacterium sp. | reverse complement strand
GGCGCTGAGGTGGGGATCAGCACCGGAAAGATACACGCCAGAGGTCCGGTCGGACTTGACGGTCTCACAACTTATAAATATAAATTGTACGGTCACGGACAGACAGTTGGCGAGTACGCACGCGGTGAAAGATCGTTCCACCACAGAGATGTGTAGTCAGTTATACATGCAACTGATCACAGGAAGATTTAGGATTGTCACTCCGATTCGGAGAGTACGTGAAAAGTAACGAGGAGCATATCATGTCAGTACTTGAGAATATAGAACCAAAGGAAGTTTTTGACTATTTTGAGGCGATAGCAGGTATCCCTCACGGTTCCGGAAATATATCCGGGATAAGCGATTATCTGGCAGACTTTGCAGTACAGCATGGTCTGAGATATATACAGGATGAGCTTAAAAATGTGATCATCTTTAAGCCGGCTACTCCCGGCTATGAGGACAGACCGGCAGTGATCCTTCAGGGGCACATGGATATGGTGTGTGAGAAGGAGGCTGACTGCGATATTGATATGGCAAAAGAGCCGATAAGACTGTTGTGTGACGGCAAAAAAGTAACCGCTGACGGTACGACGCTTGGGGGAGATGACGGGATAGCGGTTGCATATATGCTTGCCATCCTCGCTTCCGATGATATAGCTCATCCCGAGCTCGAAGCGGTGTTTACGGTAGATGAGGAGATCGGCATGCTTGGCGCTGCTGCGCTTGATATGTCCGTATTGAAGGGAAAGAAGTTGCTCAACATCGACTCTGAGGATGAGGGGATATTCTTATGCGGTTGTGCCGGCGGTGCAACTGTAGTAGGGTGCTTGCCTGTTTCGGTAAAAGGCAATTTGACTGTAGATACATCTGATCGGGATTATACGAAACACAGCGGAATAACAACTGAAAAGCAGCATATCTACAGGATAAGGATCGACGGGCTGACAAGCGGCCACTCGGGCATAGAGATCGACAAGGGCAGAGCAAATGCCATCATACTTATGGGAAGACTGCTTGAAAAGCTTGATGATGCATATGATATAGATATCATAGATCTGTCGGGCGGCGGAAGGGATAACGTGATCCCGGCTTCTGCAGAGGCAGTTATCGCAGTTGATGATAGTGATATACAGTCTGTGATAAAGGATTGTGAAAAGGTGTTTAGAAACGAGTATAGTATCACCGATCCCGGACTGTCTGTAAACATTGAAACTGTCGATGATAATACACTTACTTTTATGGATGATGCTTCCAAGAATCGTATCATAGATCTGCTCAGAGCCCTGCCAAACGGTGTACAGAGGATGAATCCTGCCATGCCGGAACGCGTTCAGACATCGTTAAATATCGGTATACTAAAGACTGTATCCGGACGCAATTGTAATGCCAATAATAACGACATAAATGATGACATAAAATCAGTCAATAATTCAGTTGATAAAACGGATAATCATATCGAAGTCAGTTTTCTGGTAAGATCTGATGTTAAGTCAGAAAAGCAGGATCTTGCAGACAAAGTGACAAGGATCATATCTATGTGCGGAGGGACTGCTGAGATCATCGGTGACTATCCCGGCTGGCAGTTTACGGGTGAGTCTGAGCTTATTGATATCATGAGCGCCGCATTTAAAGAGCAGTACGGATATGTGCCGAAGGTGGAGACAGTTCATGCCGGAGTGGAGTGCGGTTACTTTGCAGAGGCTATAGAAGGATTGGATGTAGTTTCATTTGGCCCGGATCTTAAGGGCATACATACGCCTGCAGAAACCATGGATGTGGAGAGTGTAAGGCGTACATGGAAACTTATTACAGATACATTGAAAGCCTGCTGACCTTATCCGGTACCTTTGCCGGGATTTAAGATCGGTGTGACATTACAGAGTGGACGCGAGGAGGGATGACATGAAGACATATAGTACGCGTCTCCATATGATAGCTACATATATATTGTTACTGGGACTTGCCGTATGGTTTATCATCATGGGTTGGTGGATAGCTCTTGCGATCGAGGTAGTTCTCTATATCGCCGGTGTTGTCGGCATATCATTTTTCATGGTAAGCTTTATACTGAAGAGAAAAACGCCGGTTTCACTCGGTGATGTGATAGGGTTGAGTGAAGGCGGTGAACTCAGTGAGTATGTTAAAGATGCAGTCGAGTGGCTGGAAACAGGCGAGCTGTGGGAGCAGACATCCGAGGACGGGTTGAAGCTTCAGGGGCGTTTTGTAAAAAACGGAGACTCTCATACCTATGCTATCTGCTGTCATGGATATAAAAATCACAGGATGCAGGATATATCAAATCAGGCGAAGCATTTTTATGATCTCGGACACAATGTATTTGCGGGGCATGCCAGAGGACACGGACGCAGCGAAGGCGATTATGTAGGCATGGGCTACTTTGAACGCAGGGATGTTGCAGGCTGGATAAAAAGGATCGTTGACATGGATCCGGATGCGAGGATATTTCTCTTTGGTGTATCCATGGGTGGAGCGACAGTCATGACTACATCCGGTGAGGATCTTCCGGCAAATGTGAAGTGTGTTATAGAGGATTGTGGTTACTCTTCCATATGGAAGGAGTTTTGTCACCAGCTGACCGGAACGTATGGTATACATGTGCATCCGGTACTTGATCTGTGCCAGATTATATGCAAGTCCAGATACGGCTTCGGGTTCAAAGATCATTCGGCTTTAGAGCAGATCAAAAAAGCGAAGGTTCCATTTTTATTCATACATGGCGACAAGGATAATTTTGTACCGTTTTTTATGCTGGAGCCGATCTATAACGCATGTGCAAGTGAGCACAAAAAGAAGGTTATCATAAAAGGCTCGGCACATGCAGAGAATTACTATACCGACCCCAAATTGTACTGGTCGGAGATAGAGGACTGGCTTGACAGATATCTTTGATCTGAGTTTATGTAAGTATGATGTGATCGCAGCTGGTTTTTGACGGGATAGTTTATAGCAGTTCCAAGAAGTAGGAGGAATGCATGACAGAGTTATATAGAAAAGGATGTATAGGTAAGGCTGTTCAGATCCTTGTGATCGATTGGGCATCATGGTCGATTTTTTCATATATATACTTCGGTGTAGATGATTCGGACAGTTTTTTTACTATGATCAGAGTGGCGTTTGGCTATACGCTGCCACTGATTTTTGTTGAAGGACTATATGGTTATGAGAGCGCTATGCTCTGTTATACGTTTATACTTTTGCCGATAGTTTTTGTGGATCCGGGGGAAGCATTTTTACTTACTTTTCATCTCGGACTGATAATGGTTGTAAACTTTTGTATAAAGCACGGTTTTCTGAAAAAACTGCATACAACACTGATAAGCGGGATGTTGTCCGGTATAGTTCTGGATGTCATATTTTATCTGGTAAACAATCTTATAGCAGAGGGTGATTTTTCCGCGTTATTTGACGATATGGATTTTACCGGGATGCTGGATGTAGGCGCCCAGGTGATGGTTGCTTATCTCATATTATATCTTTTGTATAAATATCTGCCGGAGTGGATCTCGCAACTGTTTCAGGTCGGAAACTTTCGTTTTCATGTTAAAAATGATATGTATAACATGTATATGGAAAACAGACCGAAAAATCCCCTCGATACGAAGATATCAAGGATAATCACCTTGGAGGCAGTAGTGCTCGGATTCAGTGCAGCCCTGGTAGCGAATGCGCTTATCCCGGATCTGGGTGAGGTCATCGAGGTCAGAGATCCGGGGATGGTTGTGAGTGGTGCTGCCGTGTCGGGTATGGCTATAGAGGGGCAGTTGTACAAACCGTCTGAAAAACCCGGCGGTAATATGAGTCCGGCATCGGGGCTCGGTGGCGGTCCGGACAGGTTTAAGGAGCGTGCGAACTGGTTTGTTTCGAGAACCAGGCTGGGTGCCTTTGCAACCGATGGTGATTCACAGAATATTTTTGTACTGAACAGTGAGGGTATAGCTTTTGACTTGAAACTGATACTGTTCTTGCTCGATGTGATCATGCCTATAGTCACTTTGATCAATTATATCTTAAACAGGCGTACGGTGCGGCCGCTGGCTGAGATGACACTTGCTATGGGGCAGTTTGCTTCCGACTCCATAGATCGGCGTGAGATAGCAGCCGTAAAGATCAAGGATGTACGAGTGAAAACAAAGGATGAGGTGGCTCAACTGCAGGAGAGCCTTATCCATACCGTCGACGAGGTCATAGATTACATACAACGCTTGCAGGAGGAGCAGCAACTAAAGGAAGACTTAAGAGTTGCACAGAAATCGAGTGAGGCCAAGTCGAATTTCCTTTCAAATGTCTCTCACGAGATACGTACTCCGATAAATGCCGTTCTCGGGATGGATGAGATGATCCTGAGAGAGACGAGTGATCCGCGCATCAAAAAGTATGCTATGGATATCAAGAACTCAGGCCGTACTTTGGTCAGTTTGATAAATGATCTTTTGGATTTCTCCCGTATAGAGGCGGGAAAACTTGAGATAATCCCTGTGGAATACGAGATGAGCTCTGTGTTAAATGATCTGGTAAATATGATCTCCGTCAAAGCAGAAGAGAAGAGGCTTGAGTTCGTGGTAGATGTCGATGAAACTATGCCGCATCTGCTCATAGGTGATGAGATCAGGATCAAGCAGTGTATCATCAACATACTCAACAATGCAGTCAAGTATACCGAGAGAGGTTCTGTGACCATGACTGTAGGATATGAGAAGGATGATGATAAGCATATCCTTTTGAACGTCAGGGTCAAGGATACCGGTATAGGTATGAAGGAAGAGGATATGAAGCGCCTGTATACTCCTTTTGAAAGGATAGAGGAGAACAGGAACAGGACCATCGAGGGAACCGGACTCGGTATGAGTATCGTCAAGCAGCTTTTGGATATGATGGATTCTGAACTTCAGGTTTCAAGCGTGTACGGAGAGGGATCCGAGTTTTGGTTTGATATCAGGCAGGAGATCATCTCCTGGGAGCCTATGGGCAATTTCTCAGAGATGTATCAAAGGTCTGTAGAGAGTGTGAAGGAGTATGAGTCAACTTTCCAGGCACCGGATGCCAGGGTGCTTGTTGTAGATGATACAAAGATGAACCTGACCGTCATAGAGGGTCTGCTTGAGCCGACGCTTGTTAAGGTCATCACTGCCATGAGCGGTGCTGAGGCACTTGAGCTTGTGAAAAATGAAAAATATGATATGATATTCCTGGATCAGAGGATGCCGGGGATGGACGGTATCGAGACTCTTGCTGCCATGAAAGAACTGCCGGGAGATGTCATAAAAGATGTTCCGGTTGTGGCTCTGACTGCAAACGCCATCTCGGGAGCCAGAGAGAAGTTTATCAAGGCTGGTTTTGATGATTATCTGACCAAGCCTATAGATACGAAAAAGCTTGAGGCCACCATGGCAGCCATGTTGCCGCAGGACAAGGTCATTAGACCCGGTGACGACGGTTTTATTTATAAGGAAACATCGGATGAAACTTCTGCTTCCGGTATCGGCGATACTGATGTATCAGCGGAAGGCGGAACCGGCGGAGAAGCGCCCGAACCGAAGGATGACACGCGGAAGAGATTCTCGACGATTGAAGAGATAGATTTTAACGCT
>JAFSTZ010000177.1 GCA_017445525.1 Eubacterium sp. | reverse complement strand
CTTGCTTCTTTTTTTCTTTGTCAGATCCCGTCTGAGGAAACGCAAAGGGGACAATCTCAGTGCTCTGCTGATGGAGATCAGATTGATGATAAACATGATGATCGTCGGGAAAATGGTCGTCAGGATAAATGCCTCCGAGTTCCACAGCACAACAAAAGTCGGAAGAGAGTAGCTTCTGTAGTACATACTTGCTGCGATGTCTTTGAACACGGTATATCCCAGGATATTGCCTATCAGAGCTGATATAAGAGTTATCAGCACCGGCAGCACTATATAGTGCCTGAGCAGCTCGCCCTTTGTGTAGCCGGATGCTCTCAGTGTTCCGATGACGGTTGCTTCACGGACGATGGTGTGACGGATAGTGATCGAGAAGACGAATGCTATGACGACGATGAGTACGTAAAGTATGACCTTTACCATCTGTGAGTCGCCGCCGAAGTCCACGCCTGTGAATTTTATCGCCTGATTGGCATATCTGGGAAGATAGTCATCAAGTGTTACATACTTAACTACGGTTTTTAAAAACTCATCCGACATATCGATCTGCTCATCCTCATCAGCCGGGATGGAGTTGTAACGCCATACATATTCATAAATGAGTTTCTGGTCGGTTTTTTCGTACGAATTGAAGCAATCCTCGGATACGATGCCTACTCCGAACTTTACAGCATCGAACATCATATCGGAGTTTTCCGAGAAAAGAGCAGAGTAGTCCGGGAGAGCCACCAGACCGGTGATGGTGAGGGACTGACCGCCGGCGATGATGCTGTCACCGATCTCGAAGTCGTTGTTGGAGGCATACATGCGGTCTATGCATATTTCGTTATCGCCTGAGGGGAGTGATCCATCCATCAGACATGCGGTATTCATGTTCTCCCTGATCTTAAACAGTCGGAGAGTGCTTGTTCCCGGAGATGAGATGTCGAGAGGAACAGCAGTAGCCCCGGCAGGTGAGTTATCAGAAAGAGCAGCAGTTGAACCGTCAGAAGAGTTACCAGAAGGAGCAGCAGTTGACTCGTCAGAAGAGGTATCATCCGTGTTTCCTGAAAGTGTCTCTCCTGTCGTCAGAAGATCATAGTAAAACTGCTCATCTATCTCAACATTGGTTTCCTCCTCGATGCTTTCAATCGCTGCGATACCCGGTTCGTCCTTGGTTATGAAGTGTCCGTACTCGCAGTTGTACTTATCAAAGCTTTCATTGTAAGCAAAGATCATCGAGTTTGCCGACACGAGAAAGCCGGAAACAAATCCGATAACGAGTATCATAAACAAAAATATGACTATATACTTACCAAGTTCATCCTTTAATTGGCGGGGAAGCCTTTTTATAAGAGGGTTTTTCATTTTTCTATCTCCACATCCTTGCAGCCGGTTGACTTCGGAGCCTTACGTCGGAAGCGAAGCGGTCCGGTTACATCTATACTTTATTATAAATAGTCCTGTTACCAGTCAAGCTCCATAGCCGGGATCTTGGTTTCGTTCTTCTCATCTTTTCTGATCTTGCCGTCACGGAGTCGTATAACTCTGTCAGCCATCATTTTGATCGCATCGTTGTGCGTTACCATGATCACGGTGTTTCCGTACTTTTGGTTGACCTCCTCGATCAGGGCCAGGATCTCCTTGGACGTGGTGTAGTCAAGGGCTCCGGTTGGCTCGTCACAGAGCAGGATATCAGGATTCTTCACGATGGCTCTTCCTATGGATGTTCGCTGTTGCTGACCTCCGGAAAGCTGGTTGGGCAGCTTGTAGCGATGTTCAAAGAGGCCGAGAGTGTGCAGAAGATCATCGATATCAAGCGGGTTGTCGCTGAGATAAGCTCCAACCTCTATGTTCTCCT
>JAFSTZ010000176.1 GCA_017445525.1 Eubacterium sp. | reverse complement strand
ATCACATTTATAACAAGTATCAATCAGATAGACAGTTATTACAGGCAGATAGCTTCAGACAACGCCAAAAACTTTGCCTCCATGGTTGACGGCGATTATCTCGGTGTGCTCAGAAAAGCCATAGAGTCTGAGGAGTATCAGGCGATCCGTGAAAAAGCCGAGGAGGAAGAGGATGAAGCTGCTATCGAGGAGTACCTGAAAAAGGAGGGACTCTGGGAGCAGTATATCGATATAAGAACAAGGCTTACGAGCTACATAAGCAACATAGAGAATCTGGAGTATCTTTATGTGGTTGCTCACGGCGATGCGGATGCAACGCTTGATATGTATCTGATTGACGATGAGAGAACAGAGTTATATGAAACAGGATATTACGAAGAGAGGGAGGAGGTCTTTCTCGGTAAGGATCTGGAAAACCAGCAGGAGCCTCAGATCAGTAAAGGCGATTGGGGATGGCTTTGTTCGGCATTTTATCCGGTGTATGATTCTGCCGGAACCTGTGTCTGTATCGTCGGGTGTGATTTCCTGATGGATGAGGTCATGCAGGAACGATGGGTTCAACTGATCTATCTTGCGATAGGTACGCTGGTCATCACTCTGATCGTAGTATTAATATCGGTATTCTTTATAAATAAAACCGTTGCCAAACCTTTGAATGCGATCACCTCGGAGATGAGAAAGTTTGATCCGTCTAAGTACAAAAGCTATGCAGAGGCGGGTGTGATCGATCTTGATATAAAAAGCAATGATGAGATAGGCCAGATATATCAGGAGTTGCATCTGATGCAGACGGATATAGTCGACTATATGAATAACCTGAACGCTCTTCAGGAGGACAAACTCAAGGCTGAAAAACAGATCGGTGAGCTCAGCAAGGAGACGCTTCGTGACGCTTTGACACACGTTGGAAACAAGGCCGGATATATAAAGAAGGCTGATGAGATAAATGAATCGATCAAGAGCGGTGAGGTTGACTTTGCCGTGGTCATGGTCGACATGAACAATCTCAAGCATATAAATGATGATTACGGCCACAGAGCCGGAGATACTTATATCAAGGGTTGTTGTCATATGATATGCGATGTATTCAAGCATTCTCCCGTATACAGGATAGGCGGAGATGAGTTTGCTGCGATACTTTATGGGCAGGATTATGACAACAGAAAAGAGTTGGTGGAAAAGCTGAAAGAAGACTTCAAAACCACCTTCAGCCAGACGGATGTAGATCCATGGCTCAGATACTCGGCTGCTGTCGGGATGGCAGAAAGATCCTTTGATGATGCTTCGTTTGAGCTTGTATTTAAGCGGGCTGACAAGGCGATGTATGATGATAAGGCTGAGTTCAAAAAGCAGTATGGCGGTTACAGATAGTTATGAATGTTAGAAATATAAATGGCACACAGACAGTTTGGTTGATGCGGAGGGCGCTTGGCGTATTAAGTTTATGAGTAAAGATCTTGGAGTAGTTATCTGTAATTACAATAAAAAGGATTTTGTTCTTGACAGTGTGCAGAGTGTCCTTGACAGCAAGGGTGTCGATCCTGATATTTTTGTTGTTGACAATGCGTCTTCGGATGGAAGCGTCGATGCGTTGAAGAGTACATACGGTGATAAGATAACAGTATTTGAAAACAGTGAGAATCTCGGCGGATCCGGTGGTTTCAATACCGGTCTGAGACATGTCAGGGATGAGGGTTACAGATACTTCTTTTGCCTGGATGATGATGCACAGGT
>JAFSTZ010000175.1 GCA_017445525.1 Eubacterium sp. | reverse complement strand
TCACGCTTTATCCGTAAAGCTACGCTTTACTATAGCGTGACACAGGCATCAACTATGAAACTGCGCTCAGACAAAGCTTTTCCCCGCCTATCGAAAACTGCAATTTGTCACCAAGCGTCGGGAATGTTCTTTCAACTATGTTTGCATCTGCCCGAAACCGATCAGTTTACTGCGATGTAGTAATACTGTTTGTCGAGCAACTGATCAAAAGGGCGGGCTTGCAAACCTATTCTGTGAACATTACCGAACAAGGTTAGATGGGCGGCATGTCCTGATAGCTCGTCGTAGGCCAATTGTTTGAGTTCAGTTTCGAAGAGGATTCAGATGGCTTGTCAAAGCAGAACGTAGTTCTGCGGATAAGACAAGCCGGATGAATCGTCGCACGAAACGAACGAGTTTGGCGCGAAGACGAGCTGAGACATCAGGATATGTCGGGCATCAACCGGCGTTCGTGCGTTCACAGGGTAGGTTTTGTAAGCCCGACCCGCTGATAAGTTACTCCGACAGACTATTATACTGTTGTCTTGCCATATTTATCAGCTCCTGCTCGCCGTACAGTGAGAACCTGTACAGCTTGCTGACGCCGTCAAACGCTACGATCTGTCCATCCGCCGTCATCGTAACAAAGTTTGGGATCTCCGCTACCACCTCATGTTCACCACCCTTCAGGTGGATCCTCGCGAAGTTGGCACCCTCACTGCTGTCCTCAGACTTTCTGCACCATACGATAAAGTACGGCAACTTATCCGTGGTCTGTATGCCGTAAACCTGAGAATCACCCTCGTTTATCTTCAGTACCGGCTCCCAGCTGTCCATATCGTATACTTCGCTGTAATCACAGAAGAAATATCTGTTGTTACAGAAAAAGCTCATGCTGGAGTATACGCCCGACTTGCCTTCACATACGACCTTGTCAGCATCTATATCATAGACACTCCAGTTCATCTCTGATTTATCCCTATAGAAGATCAGTCCGCGTTTATCATTAAAGGTTGTGATCACAGCGTCATCTATGGTCTTTTCCGACGATCCTTTCTTTATCAGGATACTGTGATCATTGCCGTATACTTGTGCATCTCCGATCCGCATCCCCCTGTCGTATCCCTGCGGCATCTCCCACCTGTCTTTCTCTGTACCGGTGGTCGCTTCAATCTCATATACGCTTTTATCATCTGCCTTGTAAACTGTTTTTCCATCTTCGGAATAATAAAAGTAATCATCCTCATCAAGAGTCAGCAATTCGGCAAGATCCCCGGCTCCGTAGTGAGCCAGAGACAAAGTCTCAAAATCCCTGATAGTGATGTAGTCATCATTCTTGACATCGAGCTCCTTGTTCTCAAACGAAGTCATATCCAACTCGCTTAAGTCTTTATGTGCCAAAGAGTTCAGTGCGTTTCCGTCAAATGTCCCCACTCTGTCGTAACCCTCTCCGTGAAAGCCCATAGCAAAAACACCGCAGTCAGTCGGAGAAGTGTACCAACTTCTCATGGACTTGCCGGTGATATCGGAGATATCAAGCTCGGATCCGGTTTTGGATGAGTTATCATTTTTCTCATAAAGCCTCAGCGTAGCTCCCCAGTAATCCCTGAGTATGATAAAATCATCTCTCACACATCCCGGATACATAGGCTCGCCGGATCCGGTGATCGTAAACAGTTTATCTTTGGTCTTCTCATCATAAATGGTAACTGTGCCGTCGCTGCAGCTTATCGCCAGGAGCCCGTCGCCGTAGTACACGGTCAGAACGGTTGATGAGAGCACCTGCTCCCAGACCTTATCGCCCTTTTTGCTGTTCCCGTCCACCTCGAAAACTTTGTTTTCATGAAAATAGTAACATGCTCCGCCCGGCGCAAGCGTCATCTCGGAAACATCCCAGTCGGCATTGCACAGATATCCCTCGTCTCCGATCGACATATCATATTTTACGATATGCTTCAATCCGTCCATATTGTCAGTCAGGATAAAGCACAGCTTATTTTTATCCATAAAACGGACATCCGAACACAGACCGTTCATGGGTATCATATTGTTGGATCCGTCCTTCAGAGAAATGATAAGTATGCCGGACATCTCCTCAGTATTTGCAGAAAGCGCAACAGTCTCCGAGTCGGGCGAGATACTCCAGAGCGCGTAGTTGATATCGGTACCCATATTGCAGTCGATGACCTCAGTGCCATCGAAGCCGTAGCTGTAAAGCTTGCCTCCGTCATAATCCACCGAAACTATGGTTTTCTCGGCTTCATCTACACGCAGTTCCGAAGCCTTTGCTTTTTTATAAACAGTCTTTCCGGTGTCGATCTCAACCGCAGTCAGGCCATCCTCTGCCAGATAAATAAGCGTTTTTCCATCGTGTGAGATATACGCTCCCGTCGACCCCTGTGTATAGTAGTTTCTGCTGACTTGAGACATGGGCGCACTGTAAAGAAGCTTCCTGCTCTCCCTGTCATAAACCCTGACCTCCCTGGTCAGAGTGTTGGCAGCTGCATCAAAACAGATCTCGGTCATAAATCTTTTGCTGTCTGCGCTTGCCTGCGACTTTGAGTCCACAGCGCCGTCTTCCCATGTATAAAAAGCACCCGGCTTGTATCCTACCGTGTAATCATATACTCCCATAGCCTGAGAAAGATACTTCATGACTCCCGGGACATACGGTCTGTCCTCCGGATCATCTATCTTCTCCGGCAAAGCCTGCAGCGCCTGCTCTACCGCTTTATCCCTGTCTCCCATCTTAAATGAGTCATCGGAATACTCACATAAATAGTTAGACTCGCCTCGCAGCGTCTCCCTGTTTGACTCATCCAGTGCTTCATAGGCGGCGTTTAGCTGAATATTTTTATACGTTACGACTCCTATCACTCCGCCGAGTATAAGCATGATCGTAAGTGCGATGGCAGCCAGTCTCCTGGTGCGTCTCTCCCTCTGTCGCTGCCTGAGATCGTCATACTCGACATCTATGATCGGTGCAAACAAACGTAGCTTCTCCGACTTAAGTTTCCTGATGACCTCCCTCTGCGAGTCTCCCCTGACATCAACTGCAAGCGGCTCGACATGCACAGTCCCCTCATCGGTTTCTATCTCTGTGAGCTGCTTCGGGAAGCTCTCGTCAGGTTCTCCCTCGGCGAGTACCAGAAGTATCCTCTCCAGGCCTCTGATCTTTATGAAGTTCTCAACCTCCTCGAGACACCACTTGGACTCAGGGAGCCTTTTGGTACAGATGACTATCAGCCATTCGCTCTCTAAAAGAGCCTCCCGTATGATAGCAGAAAGATCCGAGGATGCCCTCAGCTCCTCGTTATCACGGAAAGCTCGTCCTATCTTTTTCCTATTCAGCTTTTTTCTAAGCCTGCCCGGGATTGTATACTTCTCTATCTCACGATGAAGTGTTGCTGCAACTGCTTCATCGATTCCGCCATGCCTGTAGCTGATAAACGCCCTGTACTTCAACTCTCCTCCTCAGAAAGACATCTGCTTATCCGGCACCCGATACTCCCGGGTGCCTGGTGTTGATGATCGCCTTCCTCTGCAATCTTCAGCGTGTTCCTAAACTGCCTTATATGTTCTGTCAAAAATAGTCGACCTGACAATATAGATATCATGTAGATCATCCGATCTTGCCACAAGATAATCACCGATCTCTCCGCGGTAATATTTCTCTTTATCCCAATTGGTAAACACCTTGACAGGCGACTCAAGTTTCTTTGCATAGACTTTGGTCTTGCCTGTTGGGACACACGATTCCATATACTCCTCGAGCTGGTATGTATTGCCGTATACCGTATCCTTGATAACAGGCGGATAATCCGTAACGATAACCGGCTCCTCATCGCTCAGGACATAGGATCTCTCAAACTTATCACGCCTGATCGGATAAACCTCACCCTCGATGCCGATCATCAGATAAAGGTCATCCTCCACGATCTGATCCACGTCACCCTCGAGTGTACGGATAAGGATCGGCGTACCGACTCTCAGGATGTTCGATGCTTTTGCATAACCGACGGTGACAGGGACTTTCTCATACATCTGCATATCCGATACATCTATATCGTAGTCAGCTGCGTGTATGATCTCATATCTGTCAATGTACTCCTTCATACGCTCAGCCAGGTAGTCCTTTATGGATTTATCCGGAGCAACCTTCCTCAGTATGTCGTCTGATATAAATCCTCCGGCCTTGTTCAGATGTCCGCCGCCGTTGCCGACTCCCTCCACGAGGAAGGATGCGAGTTCATTTGCCTTGATCTCTCTCACGCAGCTTCGTACGGACAGCTTGTAGCCTGCCGGGTTGGGGTTGTATGCAACACAGGTTCCGATCTCCTCTGCCTGGATGACAAAATCACTTATGATACCGAGGATGTTGGGGTCACATTTTTCTGCTTCTATCACAGAAAAATGGCTGCTTCTGGAGAACTTCTGATTCATCAATGCCCTGCTCGCAACCTGCAACTCATCCATGGTAAGGTTAGTATTTATGAGCTGGAAGATCAGACTGTCATCCTTTTTCAGCGAATCCCTCATGTCTCTGTCGAGAGGATGAAACATCTCCGCAAAAGCATTGGAATCAGAGTAAAGGCCGTAATATAGTGCAGTCATAAGGTCTTTGTCGTCCGAAACGGGAAAACCTTCTTTTTTCAAAAGATCCCACACTATAGTACAGCATGATGCAAGATTGCTCCTGATATAACAGTTTTCATCGAGCACAACATCCGCCTGGTGGTGGTCGATAATGGCAACCTCAGGCGCTTCAAACCTGGTGACATTTCCCTCGCCATACTGGCAGTCGGTAGTGATCAAAAGATCACACTCGGGCAGCTCCGTCACGTACTCAGCCGGGATATCAAGTCTGTCAAGCATGAGCACGAGGTTTGGCTTGGTAACCTGATTGATCCCGCCATAAACAAGCTTTGTATCTATATCATGAGACGTAAAAAAGCGATACAACCCAAACCCTGATGCAAGCGCATCTGCATCCGGATTGTCGTGAGCCTGTATCACGATGTGGTTATAATTCAGAAATCTGCCTAAAAACGAACTGCTATTATTCATGATTACTCTCCAAAGGTACGGAGCGCTGATGTCAGGCAGCTCGTCTCTCACACACGAAAAAGTGCGATCGAGACGAGCTCCTGACGCCGCTCCTTATAATTTACAGTTTTAGAATACTAATGTTCCATAATCAGTATGGCAACATCTTAAAAGTCACCTCGTGATTACTACGGCTTAATTAAACATCTACATCTTAGCAACTATAACTCGCTTACCCTGACCCTTGTTCTTGAAAAGAACCTTATACTTTTTGAGCTTAACTTTCAATACGGATATCTTGCAATCGCTGACACCCTTGAGTGCCTGGTTGCCGACCGTCCTTAACTGCTTGGAATAGACGATAATATCCTCGAGACTTGCACAGTTACTGAATGCCGAATTACCTATAACCTGCACCTGTGTATTGATGATCACACGCTTCAGACTGTTGCAATTCTGAAAAGCCGAAGCCCCGATATTTATATTGATCGGCGCGCCTGCAAGTGACATAACTCCGGCTGTTGATACAGTTCTCTTGACGATAGTTATCTGGACAAGTTTGTTACAATTCTTGAAAGCCTCAAAACCGATATATAACTATTCACTCATAAGTGTAGCTTTCTTCAGTTTTTTATCGTTTTTAAATGCTTTGTTTCCTATTCCTATGACTTTATATGTGACGCCGTCTCTCTCAACTG
>JAFSTZ010000174.1 GCA_017445525.1 Eubacterium sp. | reverse complement strand
TTCCGGATGATCTCCTCGATCTGTCCTGCAAGAACAGTCTTTTTCATAACAAGAGAAATATCACGGACTACAGCCGGGAATCTCGCCAAAGCTTTGTACTT
This sequence comes from Eubacterium sp., assembly GCA_017445525.1. GTDB lineage: Bacteria > Bacillota > Clostridia > Lachnospirales > Lachnospiraceae > Eubacterium_F. The sequence goes on along the minus strand of JAFSTZ010000174.1, from coordinate 6,230 downwards.
GATATCATCCCTGATACAGTCTACCAGCTTCCTGAGATCGATCACCGCAACATACACTGCAGTCTTTATATCATAGTTGTCACAAACCTCAGGATGTACTTGTCCCAGATAACCGATAACATTTTTATTGACGGATATCTCGGCGTGACGTCCCGGATGCAGATAAGGATATGCTTCGGGATGCGGTGTGTAGCTGACCAGTCCCTTGATACCTCTGGTGTACAGTTCCTCTATGCAACCCTTCAGATCATAGAAATCGCCCTCTCCATACATACCGAGAGTAAGCATCTGTCTCTCGTCCGGAAGCTCTTCGAGCGGAAGAGACTTCGGCAGATAAACCTTTGCGACCTCGTAAAGTCTGACGTCTTTATTTCTGTTATTGTAGTTAGTTGAAAGTGAAGTCAACATACCGTTCAGCGGTGTGGTACGCATCACTGAATAATCAACTCCGAGAGGATTGGCTATCTCTATCACTTTTCTCAGATCATCATCCTCCGGTATCAGCAGCTTGTCAAACACCTTCGGGCTCTCAAAGGAGAAAGTCATGGACTCCGAGAATCCGTACTTTGCGAGAGTATTTCTCATGGAGTTGATCGCTATACGGATAGGTGAAATACCTCCCATGGTCGTCTCACCCTTCGGAAGAGTCGTAGGTATCTTGTCATATCCGTAGAATCTTGCCACTTCCTCTGCAAGATCTGCGAGACACAGGATATCCTGACGCCATGTAGGAACATGTACGACCGCCCTGTTTCTGTCCGGGATAAGCTCAACCTTCTCCCAATACTCACACATCTGATCCTCGGTAAGATCAAAGCCGATCAGAGCATTTATCTTTTCAACATCATAAGGAACCTCTATGGGATTCCTTTTTACGGGATAGTTGTCAACAACTCCCGGTACGACATCACCGGCATCAAGTTCCTCGATAAGTGCGCACGCACGGTTGATCGCCTCGAGTGCGGTGTTAGGATCGAGACCTTTCTCAAACTTTGCCTGAGCGTCGGTACGCATACCGAGCTTCTTGCCGGAACGTCTGATGTTAGTTCCATTGAAGCAGGCTGCCTCAAAGAGCATAGTCTTTACATCATCGGTTATCATGGAGTTCTCTCCACCCATGATACCGCCGATAGCTACTGATTTCTCTGCATCACAGATCATCAGCGTGTCATGGTCAAGCTCTCTCTCCTGTCCGTCGAGAGTTACGAACTTTTCTCCGTCCTGAGCTCTGCGGACTACGATCTTGTGACCTTCTATCGTATCATAATCAAACGCATGCATGGGCTGACCGAACTCCTCCATAACATAGTTTGTGATATCGACGATATTGTTGATCGGACGGATACCGGCTGCGGCGAGTCTCCTCTTCATCCACTCCGGCGAATCCTTAAGTCTGATATTCTTAACTACTCTTCCTATGTATCTCGAGCAGAGGTCGGGTGCCTGGATATCCACCTCGATAAGATCGGAAGCGGTCTCTCCCTGCACACTTCCCTCATCAGAGGATGCAACTGCAGGCGGTACAAACTCCTTGCCAAATGTAGCAGCAACTTCTCTGGCGATACCTATAACTCCGAAGCAGTCCACTCTGTTTGATGTAACCTCGTACTCAAAGTTTGCATCGTGGAGTCCGAGCAGTTCGATGGCATCGGAGCCTATGGGAGCATCCTTATAGTCATCGTTGTCGCTGAGGATATAGATACCGTCCTCTGCTGCGTCGGGATAGAACTCTCTGTTGGAGCCGAGCTCCTCGATGGAGCACATCATGCCGTTGGACTCAACGCCTCTGAGCTTGCCTTTTTTGATCTTTATGCCGCCCGGAGTTTTGGAGCCGTCGTGGCCTCCGGCAACCTTGCCGCCGTCAAGTACAACGGGGACCTTCTGTCCTTCTTTGACGTTCGGCGCGCCGGTGACTATCTGTGTCGTGGTGCCGTTCTCGTCGATCTCGACCTGGCAGACAACAAGCTTGTCAGCGTCGGGATGCTTCTCGATCTTCTGTATACGGCCAACGATGATCTTGTCCAAGTCGGCGTCGTACTTCTCATATCCTTCAACTTTTGTTCCAGACATAGTCATCGCATCCATATATTGTGCCTCGGTTACATCGAGATCAGGCACATAAGCTTTTATCCATGATAACGGTGTATTCATATTCAGCTATCCTCCAATTATATCCGGGAATGGTAGCATAATTCGCTCGGGGCTCCGCTTGCGCCATTCCCGGACGCAGCGGTGTGTGGCTCGAAAAGACCTCGCCTCGCACCGGCGTCCGCGACAGGCCCCTCGCCGAATTGTGCTACCCATTCCCTTATTAATGTGCATCAGAATTGATTTAAAAATCTAATATCGTTTTCATATAACAAGCGCATATCGTCAATCTCATATTTCAACAAAGCGATACGCTCCAGGCCGACACCGAAGGCGAAACCGGTGTACTCGTTGGGATCGATGCCGCTCATCTCGAAGACATGAGGATGAACCATGCCGCAGCCGAGGATCTCGATCCAGCCCTCGCCCTTGCAGAAACGACAACCCTTGCCGCCGCACTTGAAGCAGCTGACATCCATCTCTGCCGACGGCTCGGTAAACGGAAAATGATGCGGTCTGAACTTCACCTTGGTATCAGCGCCGAAAAGCTTTCTGGCAAATAGCTCCAGTGTGCCCTTTAAGTCGGCGAAGGTGATATTTTTATCGATGACCATACCCTCTATCTGATGGAACGACGGTGAATGCGTCGCATCAACATCATCACTTCTGAACACCCTGCCCGGTGAGATCATGCGGATGGGAAGCTTGCCCTGCTCCATCATGTGTACCTGTACCGAGGATGTCTGGGTACGAAGGAGTATCTTGTCATTTATATAAAATGTGTCCTGCTCATCCTTGGCGGGATGCCCCTCGGGGATGTTCAGCGCCTCAAAGTTGTAGTAGTCATACTCGATCTCCGGTCCGCTGACAACCTCATATCCCATGCCCACGAAGATCTTCTCGACTTCTTCAAGTGCTATGGTGTTGGGATGGAGATGGCCGCGGCGGAGCTTCCTTCCGGGAAGCGTCACGTCGATGGTCTCGGACTTCATCTTTTCCTCACGCAGTGCTCTCTCAAATGAGATACGCTTCTCGTCCAGCACCTCCTCGATCTTCTGTCTGGCATCGTTTACCATCTGTCCGACCTTCGGTCTGTCCTCAGGTGCAACATCCTTCATTCCTTTTAAAACGGCTGTTAACTCACCCTTTTTTCCGAGAAAGGCCGTTTTGATGTCATTCAGTTTGTCAAGCTTCTCGCTCGTGTTGATCTGCTCAAGCGCGTCGCTGACGATCTTCTCCAGTTTCTCTTTCACTTTTTGTAACCTCCATTATGATGTGATCGGGACTATAAACTTACCTACGCCCACGTATATCAAAACCAGTATCAATACAAATGCCACTATCGGCAGGATCGTCTTTGCAGGATCGAGCCGGACATTCTCCTCTTTTAAAAACACTGCTCTTCTCCAGATAAATAACAGCAGATGGACGACAAACGCGACTCCGAACATCGCTGCATTGGTCATACTGTCTTTCTGGAAGAAAAATGAAAACAGTGTCCACTCCAGCGCAAGGATGGTTCCCTGAAACGGGATCGTCAGGATATACGGTATGCCGACCGTGCGAACCTCCTCCGACTCCTCGTACTCCATCTCCCTGGCTTCCTCGATATCATCCTGCAGTTCTTTTATATCCGCATACTGCTTATCGGGATTGGCTTCGAGACATTTTTCTATAACCTTTCTGTAGCGGCCTTCATACGAGACCTTTCCCTTGGGCTCGTGGCCGGTGAGGAGCTCGTGGAACAGCCTTCCCAAAAACTCCAGAAGATTGAACCTGGGCTTTTTCGGATCGGCCGGCTCAAAATCCAGAAACTTTACATGCCCGCCACTGGTGATAAATATATTGCTCTTTTTCAGATTGCCGTGACTGAGTGGCGGCTGGATCTCATTTATAACCTTCACCGCTTCAGTGATGCGCTCCATGATCTTCTGCGCCTCAGCCTCGGTGTATTTGCTCTTCTGCGCCCTTTTGCCCTCCATGATCTCCTGCATCGTGGCGCCCTTCAGGTAATCCTCGACGACCAGAGTGTTTCCGTCGAAAAACTTGACGTTGTGAACCCTCGGCCACTCTGTATAGTTCAGCTGCATCAACCGCTCATACACTTTGGCGCAGTTTTTGTTGTGATACAACTTCAGGAGCGCTTCGGGTCTGCCGGGTTCCTGCATGCATCTTACCCTGTATATGGTGACGTGTCCATTTTTCTTTATAGGCTCGCCTGTAGGCACGTATAGCTTGGTGACGAACTCTTCTTTTTCAGAAGCCAACCCGTCTCACCTCCAAACAAAACATTTTTATATAAATGATCCGGACTATCTGCGTCCTAGCATCTGATTGAAAAGCCCCATATACGTTTTTTTGACAAACAGATATGCCAAATCGTAGACTATAAATCCGATGATGCCGACTGCGATGATCACCCACATATACCAATCTGTCGTATAGAAATGCTCGATAGCTGTCCTCTCCAAAAACAGTCTCGGGAGAAATACGATGATCGGCACATATCCGGCTGTAAAAACGAGGAACCTGCATATCAGATGGATAAGATTTCTCTTCTTCGGATCCGGTACGCTCTTCTCCAGCAGCTTGTAGCTGCCCTCTGCCAAAAGCGTAAACCCTGCCATAGCCAGATACAGCAGTACGTGGAACTTATCCGGGTTCAGTAGAAAGTCAAGCAGAGAGCATCCTATAAACAGCATGACTCCCGCTCCGAAGCCGTACCTCACGACTACGATGCCGACGATAAATGCCGCCAAAGCCGTAAAAAAGATGGTATTTATAGATATAAGCGTCCCAAGCACAAGAAGTATCGTACTTATCGCCGCCAGCACACTCAGTGTGGCGATCATACGCGTACGCTCCGCTGTCCGGCCGGGTCCTCTCTGATCTCCGTTTACATGCATGAGCAGCAGTCTCCTCCCATACATTCACAACAGGTGTCGGCACACCACAGGTCGCAGCAGATGTTTCCGGTGCCGCATCCACCCGAGTTGCCATAGCCTCCACCGTAATTGCCGTAGCCGCCGTAACCGCCGGTGCCTCCGCCGTAGCCACCTCCGAACGGCGAACCGAAGCCACCAAACGGAGTTGCATTTCCTGACTGGAGTCTCTGATAATCCTGCTGGTATTCCTGATTGTTCGGCTCCATGGTTGTCGCCTGTTTAGCATAATCAAGCGCCACGGAAGTGTTGCCGAGCCCGAGGTTTGCAACCGAACTGAAGTAATACCATCTCGCACTCCTGTTTGATATGCTGTTCAAAACATTTATAGCTTCATTGTACTTACCGGCACGGATATAGTTCATGGCCGCCATCAGGTGACGATCCTCCTCCGTCCCGGAAGAATAATCCGTGTAGGATCTGCCTGACGACTTGCCGGAGCGCTCATCAACTATCTGATTGTATGCCTCCTGCACCTGACGGAACTTCTCCTCCGCCTGCTCCTTCTGTACGGGATCGGTATAGTTGTCAGGATGATACTGACGACTGAGATTCCTGTACGCTTTCTTGATCTCCCGGTCACTTGCCGTGCGGCTGATGCCGAGCGTCTGATATGGATCACTAAACATGGTTATCTTCCTTTGTCTTCTATAATTTGCTATTCACTGGTGTCACTTAACAGCCTGCGGAGAGTCCGTGCCTGCGGCACTCTACCGTGTGCCACGCACAGATTTGACCTATAACTACATTATGATAATATAAATCGGTTTTTGTGTCAAGTAATACTTGCGATTTTTTAAGCCATGTGGTATATTTGTCTTATAAAAAAAAGGATATATTGGGGGGTGTTTTATGAAAAAGCTTAATAGATCTTTAGTCATAGCCCTGTCTGTACTGATCATGGCCGGCATTTGTCAAACGGCGCCCGCTCAGGCATTGACTACCGACTTGTTTAAGCAGGCTGATGTCGTTACGGAACCGTCAAAAGCAGGCGCTCTATGGACTGCAAGTTTCTCCGATCCGTACTTCATGGGGACATCTATGACATCCACCCCCATAGTTACGGACAGTTTTGTTTATGTAGTAAACAAGGATTCACTGTATGAGCTGGATAAAAAGACCGGAAAAACCTTGCGCGAGCTGGGCTTGCCTGTACGCATGAACTCAGTATGTGATCCGGCCTTGCAGGATGGTCGGTTA
>JAFSTZ010000003.1 GCA_017445525.1 Eubacterium sp. | reverse complement strand
TGTCACCATGGCATCAAAGTATGACTTCACTGTTGACAACGCAGCAAGCTACGCTGAGTTGCCGATCGTTAAGGATTAATAAAAAAAAGTTACTATTCACGGCCGAATCGAGTACAAAAGGGCGTCGGATGCTTGCATCCGTAAGCACTTATGTGCTTGATTCAGGCTGAAGGCTGTCACTGCACAAAATGAGAAAATCAGTCCCGCAGGGACGGGAGAGCATGTCGCATAAGCGACATGCGGGATTTTCGAGCTTGTGCTGTGACAGTCGTGAATAGCAAAAGCCTATCATCTGATCCCCCGACGCATCTGCTCGAGGCGTCTGTCATAGTCAAAGATATCCCTGACCTTCTCCGCGCGCTCCATATCAATCTTTGATTCCTCTTCATCGCGTGCGGATCTCTCCCTCTCACTGACCATGCTTTCTATCACTTCCTGCTGTTCACGAACTGTCTCCTTCAGCTTATCGATCTTTCTACTCTCATCATCAGCCCGGTCTCTCTCATCCTCGAGATACTCCATGATGTCCCTGACAGTGGTAGTCAGCTGTTCAACTTTCTCTCCGTCAGGCGTGCTATCTGTTTTATTCTGCACATAGGTGAGTCCGATATTCTGTATGCTATTATCCCCGAAGCTGTTCCCCTGATCTGCACTCCCTGTCCATGGATATCCTTCACGTAAAGTCAGTTCCGGAGAAGCACCCGTCGGATCATATCTGTATACAGTACGCGCAACACCTCTGATCCCTCCACTCTGAAACTCTGCCTGATCTCCAAAGTCTTCACTTGTTCCATCAATCTGTCTGATCACTCTTTCCAAACGATCCAGCTGACTTATCCTCTTGTCAAGTACCTGATGCAGCGTTTCTATCTGCAATCCTTCATCAGAAAACACACCTTCCCGGCTTCCTGATATCTTGGAACGCCCATATACCAGATCTGTACCACCAAACAACTCTCCGGTCGATAACTCTCTGATCATCCCGATTGCAGTCATTTTTTCATAATACTCTCTTGCTTCCTCACGGATCGCCAATCTCCTTTCACTCTCCAGACGATCCCATAGTTCTTCTCGTCCACGATCTATATAACTAAATACAAAACCACTACTTATCTGATTATCATACAATAAATCATAGTTATCTGATACATCTCTCCCTTGTTTATCTGATAATACTGTCACCTCTGATATATCAGATTCACTCGATGGGATTCTCAAATACTCCAAAAAACTCCTTATTTCCTTCTGCTCTGTTTGGATTCCCTCAGCCAGTCTCCATCGGATATCTAAGCCATGTCTGACGGAGCGATCGTCACGCCCCGCACTCCCCGATATCAGCCCAGCCTGACCGGTCTGATCGGCTCTGTCTCTCGACCCACCTGAATACACATCTGACTGATCCGGGTGATCTGTTTCCCTCACAGACCATACCCGCTCCAGCCGATCAAGCGTCTTCTGACGCTCATCAAGTATACGGACAAGCCCGGATAAAGCTATCCCCGTATCACTTTCATCTTCGTCTCCGGATGAATCTCTATATAAAACTAAATGACGCATGATCTCATAAAAGGATACTCTTCCTCCGGATAGGTCTCTACCCCATTCACCATCTGAAACCATACTATCTCCCGACTCTCTGTCGACCTCAGCAGATCCCCCTGCACCAGGTTTGCCGGCATATCCGCTCTGATCTGCCGATATACGTTCCGACTCCGTGCGACCGCTGATCAGTTCTTTCTCTCTCCGGATAACCTGCTCACGCAAAAACTCCAATCTCTCCCTCTCGATGTCGAGGATCTGACTCTTCTCATCTGTAAATGTGTTTCCATCCGAATAAAAATAATACCGCTCAGTATCCTCATATTTTTTTAGATCCTCGGTCTGCTCCTCAAGCAACTGCACGAGTCTGTTCTCTCTTTCAATTATCTCAGCCGGAGATATCAGCTGTCCCTCAAAAAAAACATCTGATATTTCAGAACTTCTGTTTCTTACAGAGCTCCTACCGGCTGTCATCCGGCCGTTTTCATATGTAAGATCAGAGCTATCAGCTGCCATCTGTCCTATCTCATTTATATAATCAGAACTACCGGAGGATATTTGCCCTCTTTCATGTGTATAATCAGAGCTGCCGTCTGCCACCTGCCCTCTTTCATATACATGATCTGAACTACCGGACGCCTCCTGTCCTCTTTCACGTATATAGCCGGAACTACCGGCTCCCTCAGACCGACGATAGTCACCCCCGACCAATCTGATCTCCTCTCTCGTCTCTCTGAGCAGCTCACGTAGATATCTGACTATCTCTCTTTTTTCAACTATCTCACGAGTGATCTGGCGCTCTCTGATCGGCATCAATACGGTCGGAAACTCGTTGTGTACATCCGTTTTTGACACAGTCACACCGCGCTCCGGGTGCTCAGGGTCGAGAAAAACTATATGAGTCAGAAACTCATCATAAATCGAGTTCTGATATCGGTTCAATATCCATGTAGCAAATGACTCACTCAAAAAACACGTATGCACCATACGATCCATACGCGTTCCCATAGTCTTTCCAAGAACCGACATATCCCTTGCATATATCGGGAGTTTGACCTCTATCATATCCTTTGCTCCCGAAGAACCTTTTAAATCCATGTAGATCCTTTCTGTTCTTTCACTCCGTTATGCTTTATCTCCATAGACTTGATGAGGATCTTGCTCTCCTTGGCATCAAGATCTGAAAACTCTATCTTTGATATAATACCTTTATCTATAGTAAGTGTTTTTTGCTTCTTACCATTTCTCTTAACGATGATAGTTACATTGTTTACGATAAGCCCTGTAAACAGATACGACATGACTGTTGATACGGTGCCGGTCATCCATCCCCGCTCAAACACGGTGGTATCAGGCTCACGTCTGGGTTTCAGATACATATACATCGCATCGTTGTTGCCCCCCTCGCCGATGGCTCCTATCTCACCGGAGTTTGAAAGCCCGGTTATCTTGGAAAAGCTGAGAGTGATCAGCGGACCGATCCCAACTTCAAACTCATAAGCGTTCAACAGATCTTTTTTATCCATACGGTCTCACCTTTCGTGTCTCCGGTTACTTTACTATTCACGGCCGACGCTTCCCCATTCGGAGAATACGTGCCTTCGGCACTCAACTATCGCTTCGCGACACTCATATAGCAAAAACATTCTCCGGTTCGTTGTTCAGCTTTTTATTTATCTTGGAGATCTCATCACACCAGCGTATGCGATCCCTGTGGCTCATCGACATGATATCATCGTGCGACCAGTGATTGTAGTACGAGATAAATGCCGCCTCCTCGTATATTTTTTCTGCCGGATACGTTTTCAGTCCCCGGCCCGCAAAAAATTTACGGGGATATCCACCTTCTCTCCACAGTGAGGACAGATGCCCTGATATTTGGGAACCTCCTCAGTATTTATCTTCTGATAGAGATCCTGAAGATAGGCCAGATCCATAGTGAACAATCCCTCTATCACATGCGTATCCACTGTCGGCAGATCTCCGAGCTTAACTATCACTCTGGACAGCAGAATGATCGAAAGATAACCCGGATTTGCCTGAACCCTCGGATCACGCAATGGCAGTATCTCATCACCGGCATTCGCCAGTCTCATGATCCCCTCTCTATGGACGTTCCCATCCCTGTCCATGTATCCCTTCGGAAGTGTAAACTCAAACTCTGTCTGAAATGCCATCTTGATCTCCTCCACAGCAAACAAATTGGCGACTGCATATAGATAAGTATACCACTAACCCGTTCATAAAGCAAGAAAAAAACAACCGCCATGCAAAACACAGCGGTTGTTTAATGATGCATTTCCTTAACTCATGATCAGCATAAGATCAGGATACTCTCGTCATGCCCTCGTGCGCGATCTCCAAAGTCTCGATAGCGATCTCTGAAGACTGAGCGTTGAAGTCCGGAGCGGTATAGCGTGAGGGCCATGCGTTGATGACCTGCCATGAAGCTGCCGGTGACTCCTCCTCGTCGAGGAGAGTGATCGTGATGGTCTTGCGCTCAACTGCGCCGTTTACTCCGGCTACAACCCAGTCATAAAGTACCATCGAATCAACCAATCCCTGACGTAGCACGATATTGCCGTATTTCTTCAGACCCGGAACCTTCATCGGAGTGGTTACGCTGTCACCCTCACGATACTCCATAACATCGATGGAAACATCAAATCCGGTAACCTCTGAAAAACCTCCCGCATCCAGTCCGTCTATCTCTACCTTGTATCTAAATCTTCCATGTGGATACCCAGCCATTTATGATCTCTCCTTTCTATCATTCTGCCGATGCAGACTCACTAGTCTTTTGTGTTATCCGGAAGATCACAAATTCTGCCGGTTTAACAGGTGCAACACCGATCACACAGATCAAACGTCCGTTATCAATATCATCCTGGCTCATCGTATCTCTGCCGATGTTAACGAAGAACGCTTCCTCAGGCGAGGATCCCATCAGCGAGCCATTTCTCCAGAGATTTGTTAAAAATACGCTGATCGTCCTCTGTACACGTACCCAAAGTGCCGTGTCGTTCGGCTCAAATACAGCCCAGTTAGTATTGGCCTTGATCGACTCTTCGATAAAGATGAACAGGCGGCGAACATTGACATACTTCCACTTTGGATTGCTCGATACGGTACGAGCGCCCCATACGCGGATGCCCTGTCCCGGGAACGAACGGATAAGGTTGATCCCCTTCGGATTCAGTATATCCTGCTCACCCTTGTTGAACTGTACATCCAGTCCTGAGCAGGCTCTCACAACTTCGTTTGCCGGAGCCTTGTGAACACCTCTTGTATTATCACTTCTTGCATAAATACCCATCACTGCACCTGAAGGCGGGATGGCGATATTTTTCTTGTCAAGCGGATCAAATACAGTCAGCCACGGATGATACAGTGCTGCATACTCTGAATCAAAGATGTCACGATGCGCGATCACATCCTGTACCTTCTTTGCATCCTGCGGTATATCAAGAACTGCAAATCTGCTTGCAAGATTCTCGCAATGAGCTACCAGTGTGAGCTGTACGTTCGGATCGGTCACACCCGGCACACTCATGATGGACACAACATCGTTGTCCAAGAATGCCTGGATACCGGTACGCTTGCCTGCTCCGTTGTCCTCACCGATAAAGTCAGCAGCGGAGATGTTTGATACCGATCCGTTGCTGCCACCGGAGAATCCGATAGCATCTGCTCCGATCTGATCGATCGGCTTTACTGCTGCAGCCACCTTCTTGTCTTTTTTGTCATCGACTGCCTGTACACTGACACTGATAAGATCTGACTTCGCTGTCAGCTTCTCGATATAGTTCGGTGCTTCGATATTAAATGAAGCATTCGCATAGGTCTCTGTGGTGTCGCCGTAACGAACCTCCATCGTAAACTCACTGGTAGTGACAACCTTTGTCGGAAGAAGGTTGGTATCTACGATGCTGTCCGGAAAATCATTCTCAAAAGTCAGAACATTGTCCTGATTGCTCTTAACACGATTTACGATCGACTTGCCCGTGCCGTCGACATACTCCACTACATCTCCCGGATTGAAACCTGCTGCATTCTTTGCACGATACTGCTTGCCATCCGGAGTGGTGATCACCTCAAGTATCTGAGCCTTTGCCTTGCTGGCAGCTGTGAAGAGCACTCTCAGATCATTACCCCACATACCCGGATTCTTGGCTGTGACAACGAGTGCAGCCTTGTCCTTGGATGGAGCATATCCCACTGCAGGCTTTGCATCCGACGGAGCCACACGCATCACGAAGCAGCGGGCACCACCGTTTACAAAAAAGCTCTCAACGGCATAGGATAAAAAGCGATAGTTACCAAACTCATTCTCGGAGAGATATCCTCCGTAGGTTCTGCGGAAGTCTGCAATATTCGTGATCAGCTGCGGTACGCCTTCGATAGGTCCGCGCTCTGCCAGTCCGACAAATCCTGCCGTGCTGGTGCCGACTCCCTCCATCGGGTTTGCGCCCGAATCAAATTCCTCGACATAAACACCTGGTGATAAATATTCGGCCATATGTTCCCGGCTCCACTCCCTGTTAGCTGAAACCGGATTCCTCCTTTCTGTTTATAAATTGCAAAACAACGTTTCTCTAAACAACTATGCACCATTATAATCATTTACTCTAATCAATATTATATACAAATAGAAAAAAGAACAGATTTTTCTGCTCTTTTTTCTGTAAACATTCTTATGATCATCTGTTATTCTTCGGTGATTTCATCATCAACCGCATCTTCATCTTCAATCGCATCCTCATCAGAAATATCATCTGTTTCATCCTCATCCGATCCGATAAAGCTATCCGCAACTCTTTTCAGTAACCCGTTCTCTTTGTCATCCCATTTATCCGGATCAGTCTTCCCCCACTCCCTGCGCAGAGCCATATCCATACGCTCAGCTATCTTCTGATACTCGGAGTACTCCTGTCCCTCATAGTTGTTTCCTGTCTTTTCGGGCAGGATCGACTCCAGCTGATGCTGTCCCGTCATCTCGCCGAAGCGCTCACTCTCACGCATCAAGAAGTGCCCCATCCAGTGATTCTCCGCTTCTCCTCTGGAGTAGTTTTTCAGGACAAATGCACTGGATACCGGAGAATATCTGTTGAGCTTGTTGTCACCGCCGCGTCCGACATAACGATAGCTCATATCCTCATCAAGTTCTTTTTGGTTGCGTGATACGGTAGGACCGTTCTGATTGTGCTTACGGCGTACAACGAGAGCTTTTTCTTTCTTTTTATTGATGCCGAGCGAGATACTGGCATACGAGTTTTCCACACGAAAGATCTCACGCATACCGCCTTCTCTCACCGACCTTGGTTCCTCGCGGAATCCCTCCATCGGTTTCTCACGGGAGTAATCCTGACGCTCATGCATGATCCCCTCAGAGGCCTGACGCTCGTGCAGTCTTTTATGTTGCGAAAGAAATGCTTCCCTCTCGGGCTTCCTCTCAAGCTGTTCTATCTTCAATCTATCCGGTCACCTCCATCAGTAAACCACCGTGACGGCCTGCATATCAGCGGCACTGATAATTCATATTTATTACCCGCTGATCTGATCAGTGTATCCCTAACAACTAATCCCCGGAATAATACTCTCCCAGTTCCTTCCTTGTCATCACCTTGCCGAGCTTCATATACTCATGCTTTACTGCCTCAACCATATCCGCCATGGTGAGACTTTCTCTGTCATCCGCTGCCGCCAAAAACGCCGCATGCAGTACCACATTTCTGATATGTCCGCCGGCAAGCTCAAACCTCTGTCCCAGATAAGCCACGTCTATCGAGTCGTTCATCAGTTTATCAGGGATCGATTTTCGCCATATCTCCGTCCTTCCGCCTGCATCGGGAAAAGGGAAATCAATAACGAACTTCAGACGTCTCGAAAAGGCCTCATCAAAGTTCTGTCGATAGTTTGTTGCAAGCACTACAACGCCGTCATATTCTTCTATCTTCTGCAATAAAAATGCAGCCTCCATGTTGCTGTATTTATCATTGCCCTCGCGGATCTCTGTACGCTTTGCAAAAAGCGCATCCGCCTCATCGAAGAACAAAACTATCCTCATCCTGCCGGCCTGATCAAATATCTCATCGAGATTTTTCTCTGTCTCACCGATATACTTGCTCACGACACTTGGCAGTGAAACACGATAAAGAGGCCTCCCCACCTGCGTCGCCACGATCTGCGCCGCCATAGTTTTGCCTGTACCGGAAGGTCCGGAGAAAAGCACGGAAACTCCTCTGCCATAGGAGATGACACGCTCCATCCCCCACTCCTTGAACACCTTGTCGTGAAGTCTCACCTGATCGCATGCCTGCTTCAGCTCATCCTTGACACTCTCGGGAAGGACGATATCATCCATACTGAAAGGACAGTCCATCCGCATCGCATGACGTATGACCATGGGATTCTCACGGGGCTTCACTTCCGTCCTGTCAAACATCTCATACAGCGGCATCGGAGACTTACCGGTGATGAGAAAACGCACCAGCCATTCCTTCATGATAAACTCCCGCTCAGCTACCGGATATGAACTTTCCTCCCAAACATAACGCGATAAAAGAGAGTGAGGATCAAGTGCCAGATAAGCATCCTCCATAGAAATACCACCCTCATAAGTGAGCATAAGAGCTTCCATACAAAGACCGCGTCCAACAAGCTTTTCACACGCTCTTACGCAGGCAGGTCTGATCATCGAGCAAAAACCCATGACGATACAGTGGATCTCAAAATCCGTCCAGTCGGCCAGCGACAACAACTGTTCAAATGAAGGATCTTTCAGACACTCTGCCATCTCTCCGGATATTTCCTCTGAAAGTGTCCATGTTTTATCAGGATTTACTCCGGATAAAACCAGCTCGCCGAGCTCATATTTTTTATTCACTACTGAAGCAAGACTCATACCATCCTACCTTTCTCATAAGCGCTCACCACCGCCTCACCGGGCTCGATGCCAAGCTCATCTGAAAGTCTCTTACAAAAAGCATCGTAAAACTTCTTCATCGCATCCCATTCACGCTTTTTCCCATATAAATGCAGAAGCCGCTCAGCCGAGTATTCATCATAAGGGTCGAGCTTCTGGATGTTATGATAAAGCCGGATTGCTTCATCACATTTATCTTGCGTAACCATATCCTCTGCAAGTAGCTCGCACCCACGACGATATATCCTGTCATAGTACTCCCGGCGTTCATCCGCCCACGCAGCATCGATATCTTCCAGATATCTTCCGTGAAACTCCAGAAAATATTTTTCTTTTTCACGAAGCTTACCCATGTCGTGATGCTCCACGGGTTCCACTATCTCATATAAAGCATCTGCACTGTTTTTCAGATCCTCAGTATACAGTCTGTAGCGCTTGTTTTCATAAACCAATATCCCTTCCAGAGAGTAGTCCGAAAGTTCTTTTCGTATGTTATAAATCATGTTGTGGAGCATCGCCACGGCGTTTGCAGGGATCTCCTCAGGCCAGAGGATCTCCATCAGTTTTCTCCTGTCCACAGTCTCTCCGCGCAGATCAGTCAGATACGCAAAGAGCTCTCGTCCCTTTCTGGTCCTCCAAGCTATCTCCTTGTTATCCCTGGCGGCGATGACACGAAAGCCTCCCAGACTCTCGACCAGCAGAGATCTCTCTCCGCTTTCACCCTCACGCAGCATCCTCTCAAGACGCTTCTCCGACTCCGGCTTCAGCCACGGCATCGGTTCATCCTCTTCCCTCAGGAAAAACAGCGCACTCCTCAACTGTTTTTCATACCTTACGGGATCGGCATCATAGCGTGACAATGCACGATAGATACTCCTGTAGGCTGCATATCTGTTCTCTTTTCCAAAGGCAGAATCAGCAGCGTTCAGATACTCCTCCATACGCTCCATATTCCCCTCTGCATAGTAGTACTGACCGGCTATACCCGATGCAACCGTAGTGAACCTTACACCCTCTTCCTCGAGATAACGGATGATACGCCCAAGCGCAGACCTGCCCGCCAGCAGCTGGCTTCCCCTCTGCTCCATCACCTCGATGAGCAGCTCTGTGCTATGTCCACCTATGGCATAGTTTACCATGCCTGCATAGTCACCTACCTGTCTGCACCACTGCGCAGCGCGGACACAGATCTCACGTTTCTCCTTTTCCGATATCCTCTCTCTGAGAAATGTCGCATAAGCATCCCCGAACCGGTACCACTCCTCGCCCTCACGGATCCTCTCTACCATGTATGAAAGCGAGATCATCTCTTCAAACTGACTGCGTGAAACCTCTCCTTCAGTCACGGCGTCACACAGCTCCCAGTTAAACTCATCCAATATCGCAACCTGTGATAAAACCGACTTCATCTCAGCTGACAACGGCTCCCACATAACATCCGATATCGCCTGATTCAGTCCGGTCTCACGAAGTAGCAGATGCAGATCTACACTATTTGCTACATCTACTGCTCCGGCACACCTGCCTCGCTTATCACTCTGCAGCCTATCTGTTCCAAGCTGCCTCAACCTGTCCAAGGCCTTCATCACTCCGTATGGCCATCCGAGAAAGCTCCTTATCAGCCGCTCATCTTCACCGGCAACTAAACGCAGTTCCCTCTCAGTAATAACTGTCACCTCACCCTGCCTGATCAGCCTGTGAAGAGGTCCCGGAGTATCGTTATCCGTCAGCAAAAAGAAGTGTATATATGTCCCTGCTTTTTTTATAATAAATAATAATAATTCCCATACAAATAAGTCACTGATACTCTGTACATCATCTATGACCAGATGGATCTTCGATCCGGTATTCTGCCAGTGAAACATGCGATCCGTCAGAGCATCCACCCTGTCCCAGACAGACTCAACCGCAGATCCTCCGACTATGTCCATCGTAGCCTCATCTATCTGCTCCCAGGCAGCCTCTATTTTTCTCAAAAAATGATCCGGATCGTCATCGCGGATATCTGCCTCGATCCATATGGAGTGATCATCCTCATCCGCTAGTTTCCGGTATACATATGTCTTCCCAAAACCCGACAAGGCCTGTACCACGGTACAGGCCTTAGTATCGTCCTCCCAGTCAGAGCGTATGGAAGGAGAGATATCCAAACTCATTGATGTCGTTTCAGACATTGCATACCCCACTTACTCGTTTCCGTTTTGCAAATCTACCCAATCATCATTGGCCGCACCGGCACCTCCACTACCACTGCCACCGCTACCGTCGGGTTTCTTTTTCTTCCCGAAGATACGACCGAGCAAGCCTCCGGCGCTTCCCAAAAATCCAAGTCCCGCACCGGCGAGCCCCATCCACTTGCCGACCTTATCGGCTTTTGAGCCCTTCCCTCCGAATCCGGAGAGCATCTTTCCTACACCGCCTAAGATTCCTCCGGCCGATCCGGCAATGGCAGCCGCAGTCTCTCCTGCCGGTTTTTTCTTGCGATTGGCGATAGCGCTTGCGAGCCCGAGTCCTCCACCAACCGTACCAAGCGCTCCTGAGACTCCCTTTGCGATGCCTACCTTTTTTTTGTCAACACCCGCCAGTGCCATACTGTTGGTAACCGCATCGGCAGCTCCTGACGCCATACCAAATCCGCTTGCAAAACCACCAAGAACAGACTTGTTCTTTACAGCCTTACGCATACTTCCCACACTGGTGAACATCTTTGACAATCCACCTATCAGACCCATCGATGAAGCAGCCTTGGCCTGTTCCTGATCATCCGGATCTCCGAAAACTCCGATCCCGGCGCCTGCAAGTCCTGCTCCGGATCCCAGAGTTCCGACTGAATCAAATAAAAACGAATCCCATCCTTTTTCCCATCCGGGCATATCCACACCTCCGTTTAGATATTTAACCACTTATCTACTCATCTGCCACTGCCGCCGGCGCATCATCATCCGTTGCCGCTGCCGATCCCACGCATCCCCTGCTTGGTTTTTTCACTTTTGCTCTTCTTATTTTTCTTAGAACCGAGGTTGATCAGGCTGGAGAAACTGCTACATGCTTTCCTTTTCATTCAAGACAGATCACTGACCAACCAATGTTCCTGCTTCTTCCTGCTCCGCAAACGTACTCTCACCGGCTGCAACCTTCTCCATAGCATCATAAACGGCTCCCACAACAGATGCCGCCTTCTCATACAGCTTTATGGCATATGCCGCCGTTTCATCCGTTGATCCCGACTCATCCACAGGTACATTCACACGCCAAAACATATGCTTTGTTTCAAAGTCGATCCCAAACGCTCCAAACGGAAAATACATATTTATCTGCTCAACCATCTTCCTGGTTTCTTCTAAAGCAGTATCAGCTATAACAAACTGCGGGATAACCCTTATATCCCAAACAGACATATCCTCCCAGATATCAAGTATCATCGTCTCAAAAAATGCGATCCCCGTACCGCCGCGCACAGTTGTAAATGCCGCACGGCAGATATAGTCGCCAGCTTCATGCTCTTCCAGAGCTACCTCCTCGGTGATAGCGAGTGACTTCTTCTCAAGTGCCTCAAAGATCTCTTTTTTCATTTCTTTTGTCATGTGTTCATCCTTTCTGTTACCGCTTATTTATAACTGTTAATTAGCCCTTCAGATATCCGAAATCCGCATCGCTCAACACCTTGCCGTGCTTCTCAAAGTTGAGCTTAACAGCCTCTATGATATCATCATTTTTAAGTCCTCTTTTATCCGCTGCCGCCAAAAAAGCTGCCGCAGTTAGTATCTCCTTTATATTGCTTCCGGACAGTTCAAAGTTATCCGCAAAGAAATCCAGATCCAGTGTCTCCTCTGTCGGAACTCCGTCCGGAAGGATAGTCTTCCACAATCTGCGTCTGACCGGAGCATCCGGAAACACAAAGTTCACCATAAACCTGATCCTGCGCTTAAATGCATCATCTATATTCTGTGCATAGTTTGTGGCAAGGATGGTTATCCCCTCATAGTCCTCCAACTTTTGCAGGAGATGCGCCGTCTCGGCATTGGCATTTTTATCATGAAAATCCTTTACCTCGGAGCGCTTGGAAAACAGCGAATCAGCCTCGTCAAAAAAGAGTATTGCGTTGGTATTTTTCGCTCTTTCAAAGAGCTTTGTCACATTTTTCTGTGTCTCGCCGATGTACTTGCTGACCATCTGAGAAAGATCGATCCTGTATAACTCCAGCCCAAGCTCATTGGCGATCACCTGCGCTGCCATCGTCTTGCCGGTACCGGGCTGCCCGTAAAACATGGCGCAGATCCCACGACCGTAGGCTGTCTTCTGATAAAAGCCCCACTCCTCACCGACGACTCCGCGGTATCTGACCTGATCACATATCATCTGCAGATGTCTGCGTTCCTTTTCATCGATCACCAGATCATCCCAGGTATAAACAGACTTTATATGCGTCGCCATCGTGCCAAGCTGATTTACAACCTGATCTGCGACCGCCTCCCTGATATGCTCCCTGCCTACCGGCTGTCCCGCCGCCCTGAGAGTTGCCTCCCTGACTACATCACGAAGAGATGCCGGTGTAAGTATATACTGATTTGCACATGCTGTCAGATCGACATCGTCTGCAAGATCAGTTTTATCTGTCTCATGCTCCCACAACGCCTGTCGTTCAGCTGCGCTTAACATCGGGAGTTCGAAAAATGTCACGGACAATCCCTGTTTTAAAAGATAGTCTGCCTTTTCCTCTGTTATCCATACACTCAGAGGATATTCTCTCTTCAATTCATCGTATATAAATGACATGAGCGCCGTAACTGTCGGGGTTTCCACATCCCCTCTCTCAGGTATATAAGTGGGCACATATCCGTAGAAAACAGGTATCGCCTCCGATAACAGACACTCCCTGCGAAATCTCTTCAGCAACTCCTTGATCTCAGGCGTCGTCGCAGCCATAAGCTTTTTCATATCGATAAATAACAGCTTATCCTGAGTCGCACATGCGAGCATATATCTCTTGCCGATGCCCTCCGGACCGTATATCTGGATTACCCCTCCCGCAGATCGTACGGCATCCCGGCTTGTCCGGTCATCCTTCATTCCGGATATAAGAGCTGTCAGCTCATCAAGCTTTTCACTCCTTATCGGCATGGCATATTTCTCATGCTTAACTAAGCTCGCATATCCCTCTATCTCTATGCACTCATCCCCGATGTCCATGTCAGGGGTACCGTTCAGATATCCGAGCACTCGCGGGCTCAGCTTCATGGAAAAGTTTGCTCCGGATGTCTCACCGGTATCGATCAAATATCGAAATATCGGAAGCCTTCTCTCTAGTCCGGCAGCATATGCCGCCTCAGGCAGTTCATCACATATGCTGTAAAGCATATATGCATCTTGATAACTGTTTATCAACTCCCCACCGGCTTCATCAACCATAGAAGCAAGCACTGTATCCTCGGATGCAGCCAAAGTATACAACAACAAAAATCGCATCCAGTCATCATACTCCGAAGAATCTACTCCCGATGAACTCAAGCGAATGTTCCACAGCAGTCTCTCAAATCTATATGCCTCTGCCGCCTCGCCTGTCAGCTGCAGCCTGGCACGTATATGATAGAGAGCTCCCCGTATCACCCTCGATGCAGACTCCTCGGTCTCGCTGCCTTCTTTTATCGCATATCCGGCTCTGAACTTGACGCGAAGATAACAAAACAGCGCCTCCCTGTATGCCCTCTCATCAGCATACGGCAGGTACCTGTCTTCATCGCGGAAGAATCCCGCTGATATTTCTTTTAAACTTATACTACTCATATTATATACCATTTATAAACATATTTATAAACAACCTAAGTTACTATTCACGCCTGATATATGGATGTGCTTACGATAGATGCTTGCAGCCTACCCCAGATACCTGAACGTGATCACTGTTCTCTCAAGCTTCTGCTCGGTTTCTCCTATAAACTCCTCAACCTCTTCCAT
>JAFSTZ010000020.1 GCA_017445525.1 Eubacterium sp. | reverse complement strand
CAGATGACAGATATGATTACGATGAGGAGAATTATCGTGTTGTCGGTCACCGGACCAGGCGGGAGTACCGTCTCGGACAGCCGGTGCGCGTGCAGGTGGCAAGGGTTGATCTGCAGATGAGGGAGATAGATTTTTTGATGTTGGCATATGGCGACTGATAACAATACATTGTACTGGGCACACAGGCTGGAGATGGGGTAGAAAACTATCAGATGCTTGTGTAGCATCGCAGGATAGAGAAAACACCATGCGAAATGTCAGGATAATATGAGCCGGCATTACTTAACTAAAATAACAGGTGAGAATTATGGGAGCAAACACGAGAAAACTTATAGCGAACAACAAAAAAGCAAGGCATGATTACTTCATCGAGGAGACCTACGAGTGTGGGATAGAGCTTGTCGGGACTGAGGTGAAGTCTATCCGTATGGGGCACTGCTCACTGAACGAGGCTTTTGTCAGGATAGATAAAAATAACGAAGTCATGCTCTACGGGATGCATGTGTCGCCTTATGAGAAGGGGAATATTTTTAACAGAGATCCACTCAGGGCGAGGAAGCTTCTTATGCATAAATCCGAGATACGAAAGCTCATCGGCAAGATAAGGGAAAAGGGATATACACTTATTCCTCTTGAGATATATTTTAAGGGGTCTCTTATCAAGGTTGAGATAGCTCTTGCCAAGGGTAAAAAGCTGTATGACAAGAGAGAGGATATCAAGAAAAAGGATCTCCAGAGGTCGGCTGAGAGGGATTTCAGGATAAAGATGTGAACCGGTGTCTTAGGGATACACTGTGCATTTTGTTGATGTCAACAGAATGACATAAATAACCGATATAATATGAGCATGGGCTTGTACCGGTTTCGACAGGCCGGCGGAAGATGGAGAAGCTATCCGTGGACTGTGACCACGTTAAAACACGGACTTTAAATCTAAACGCTAACGACAATAAGTTAGTTGCTCAGGCTGCCTAATCGCGCCTGGCTGTCACTGTGAGGATTCCTGCGACCTTACTTTGGCATCATCCCCAGCAGGCTCCCTACTGATATCTTGTCTGTGGTATCAGTAAAGCTTTGACAGACTACCGAACCCGGAGGGTGTCGATCTCCGCCCGGGCGAGGGAATCTCAGAATGACCGACTATGATAGTAGAAGTACATGGGACTCCGGTTTGGACGCGGGTTCGACTCCCGCCAGGTCCACTTTTACGGGCAGGCGATGAGCCTGTCTTTTTCCTGTATGCGGCTGCGGTTTATAAAACTCGTTTTTTTTTTTGTTATTATACTTGATTTTTTCATACAAAACTGATATACTGTTACGTGTGCCGGTTAAGCCGGATCTGATATAAATGCTGAATAGCATATTGAGTCACTTTGTGTTGTGATTTCTCACTGGAAAAGTATTGTTTAGCGATAGCTTTAAATAATTGAAAGGCGGTATATAACATGTCTGAGCTTGCTATTGGGATCTGTGTGGTTGTATTTATAGTTATCATTGCTATTATAGTTGTTGCTTCTGTTGTATCCTCTGTCATCGGCGGCGCAGTTAAGGATACTCTTGATGAGGATTGATAGAGGATTGTTATGACTCAGTCTCAGTCGGATAGTAATCAAAACAGACTCGGGAAAAGCTTTACCCCACTTGGGATGTGGTCCTTTTCTATAGGCACCGGTATTGGGTGGGGTTCTTTTATTGTTACTTGCAACACATATCTGCAAAAGTCTGGAGTTCTGGGAACCGTCATCGGTTTGCTGCTTGGCATGGGAGTCATACTTGTTGTGACGTGGAATCTGCAGCACATCATCAAATCTTCTCCGAGTGCAGGTGGAGTATATACCTTTGTTAAGTATAATACAAGCAGTGATCTTGGTTTTATTTCTATGTGGTTTATCATACTGACGTATTCTGCTGTGCTTTGGGCGAACGTCACGTCAGTACCTCTCTTTGCGAGATTCTTTTTAGGTGACACCTTCAAGTTTGGTTTCAAGTATACTATATTCGGATATGAGGTATGGCTCGGAGAGGCGCTGCTCTCTGTCTGCGTCATCAGTCTCATAGGGGTACTGTGCCTGGCCGGATCCAAGATATCCAACCGTATCATGATCGTGGCGGCACTTTTGTTTGCCGTAGCATTTGCGGTATGTGCGGTGATAGCGATATTCAGACATGATGGTGTATTCAGTTACTCGCCGGCCTATATAGAGGGATCCTCGTCCTTTGGTCAGATAGTCCGTATAGCGGTCATCTCACCCTGGGCATTTATCGGTTATGAGAACATATCCAATTTTTCTGAAGAATACACCTTCCCTGTCAAAAAGGTAAAAAGTATACTTATCTGGTCCGTAGTCATAACAACTCTTTTGTATCTGTTTGTTTCGATACTTTCCGTATCAGCATATCCGCCTGAGTACAGCAGCTGGCTTGACTATATAGGCGACATAGGCAATCTCGAAGGTATCAAGGCTGTTCCTGCTTTCTATGCTGCAAACTATTATCTGGGACAGACAGGAGTGGTCATCCTGATGGTAGCACTGTTCTGTGTGATCCTGACCAGCCTCATCGGAAACCTCCTTGCGCTTTCAAGACTCTTATATGCATCGGGAAGAGAGGGCGAGTCGCTCGATTCCTTCACAAAGCTAAACAAACACAAAGTGCCTTACAGAGCTATCCTTGTGATTGTAGCCGGCTCGATGGTCATGCCATTTTTAGGAAGGACTGCCATAGGCTGGATAGTGGACGTAACAACTCTCGGCGCTACTATAATCTATGCTCTTATCTCTTATTCCGTATATAAATACGCCGTCAAAAATCACCAAAGCAGAGAGAAGATAACCGGGATCATCGGTATAGTATTGATGGGTATATTTGTCATGCTTTTGCTCATCCCGGGACTCCTCCCGTTTAACGCGATGGAGACGGAATCATATATTTTATTTATAGTATGGGCGGTTCTGGGACTTTTATACTTCCGTCTGCTTATCATGAAGAAGAAAAAGCCCGAATATGAACAGCGTGTCGTTGTTTGGATCATATTGATGATGCTGGTTTTGTTTGCGTCCATGATGTGGGTGTCCAGAGAGACGGAGAAAGCCGCTGATACTGCAGTACAGAATATTTATGAGTATCATCAGATACATCCTGATCACGATGTTGCGGATAAGGATAAAAATGACAGGGCGGATTTCCTCGACTCGCAGGCGAAGAATATCAGTAGTACCAACACGATGTTTACTATGGTTTCTCTTGGACTGTTCATATTGTTTGCAGTTATCATGATGAACAATTACCAGGAGACTAAAAAGCTCGGCAAACGGCTTCGATCAGTGGAGAAGGAGGCGGAGAATGCCAAAAAGCTGGCCGATTCGCTGGCTCACGGATACGAGTATATGTATTATATCAACATCGAGAACGGCGAGTACACCGAGTACAATACTGATGATAAAACAGGTGCTCTGTATGAAGTCAGAAAGGGTCATGATTTCTTTGAGGCATATATAAAAGAGGCAAAGAGGGTTGTATATCATGAGGATCAGGCGGCTGTGATAAAAGCGCTTGCACCGAAAACACTTATGGAAACACTTGATAACAACAAAACCTTCTACATGACGTATCGTCTGGTTACTGATGGTGAACCTGTATATGTCAGTATGAATGTTTCCAGGCTTGAGGACAACGAAAACCATATCGTACTTTGTGTGACGGATATTGACGAGGAGATGAAGCATCACAAAGCGGTAGAGCGACTGATCGTCGAGAGGATCGCGTACAACAGACTGAATGCACTTACGGGAGACATCCTCGTAGTCTATATCGTGGATCCTGAGACTGACAGGTTCCGCGAGTACAGTGCTTCGGAGGGCTTTGACAGTCTTTCGCTGCCGAAGGAGGGATATGATTTCTTCGGATCGTTGATAGACAGGATAGCGGACGTCATCTTTGAGGAGGATCTGGACCGTTTTTACTCGATGTTCAGCAAGCAGGAAGTGATGGATGACGTCAACAACAACGGATTTTATTCCCTGACATATCGCCTTATGATAGGCGGAAAACCCAGACATGTCAAGCTTAAGGCGGCGATGGTTGAGGAGGAGGTCGGACCGAGGCTCATCATAGGCCTGAACGATATAGAGTCACAGGTTCGTCATGAAGAGGAGTATGAGAGGCGTCTCGATCAGGCGCAGACAAAAGCAAGTATCGATACGATGACCGGTATCAAGAACAAGCATGCATATCTGGATGAGGAGGAGCATCTGGATCGTATGATAGCCGATCAGATGTTGCCGGAGTTCGCTATAGTCATACTTGATGTGAACAACCTCAAGAAGATAAATGATACGTTGGGGCATAAGGCCGGTGATCAGTTTATATGCGATGCCAGCAAGATCATCTGTGACAATTTTAAAAAGAGTCCCGTATACCGCACGGGTGGTGATGAGTTTACTGTTGTTGCACGTGGAGATGATTACGAAAATATCACACAGCTTATGAACAAGATGCATGAACACAACAAGGAAGCTTTGGAAAGCGACGGTATAGTCATCGCCTGCGGTATGTCAAAGTATAAGGATGATGACGGGTGTGTTGCAGATGTGTTTGAGCGCGCGGATCAGCTCATGTATGAGAACAAGAGCGAGCTGAAGAATATGGGATGATCCCGGCATGATGGATCATATAAATGAACCCGAAGATAAGTCTTCGTGGTTCATTTTTTTCTTGCCACGAAGGATGAATTATGGTATAATGTAATAAAATTTTTGCGGTAGACATGCCGGAGTGTCATGTTTGCTTTTACGGGGCGGAAGAACCGGGGTTCGGACGCTGAAATACTACTACACTTCAGAAAGAGAGGATATCATGGGATTTATTCAGGCATTTATCGGAGCAGCCGGCGGAACACTGGCAGATCAGTGGATCGACGTTATCGAGCCGGCAGACGCACCGGCTACGGCCGGTGTCATCCCTGCAGTTCAGAAGGGGACCAATTCAGGCAGAGGTTCAAACTACAAGGGCTCTGAGGGTATCATCACCAACGGAAGCAAGATCCGTATCCCTGACGGATATGCGCTTATTACCCTTCAGGACAACGCAGTCAGCGGATTTGTAGCTGAGCCGGGCGGATACACATTCACTTCCGATGATCCGAACGCTAAGTCCATATTTACAGGCGGCGGTCTGGTAGAGGGCGTTATCAAGCAGGCATGGGAGAGATTCAAGTACGGCGGTGTTCCGGGCTCATCACAGAAGGCAGTATTTATCAACCTGAAGGAGATCCCGAATAACAAGTTCGGTACACAGTCAGAGATTTACTGGGATGATATGTATATAAATGCCCAGGTTGGTGCCATGGTCAGAGGTACATACACGCTGAAGATCACGGATTCCATCACATTTTTAAAGAACTTTGTTCCTGTATCATATGCGACAGGTAACGAGATCTATGATTTTGATGACATGGACAATGCATCAGCAGATCAGCTGTTCAACGAGGTTGTCAGCTCACTCGGTGCTGCATTCTCCAACTACACCAACGATCCTTCACGCGGAAACCGCATGAACAAGATCCAGGGTGATCAGATCGGATTTGCTCAGTCACTTTCACAGGCAGTTGAGGAAAACTATCAGTGGAAGACCGACAGAGGTCTTGAGATCGCCAAGGTAGCTATAGCTGCCATCGAGTACGACGAGGACTCCAAGGCACTTCTTTCCGATGTCAAGAAGGCAGACGCACTTTCAGGCGCAAGAGGAAACTCATTTATGCAGCAGTCTGTTGCACGTGGTATGGAGGCAGCAGGTCAGAACGGCGGTGCGATGGCTATGGGCATGATGGGCATGGGCCTCGGCGCAGTCGGTAACGGCGTAGCAGGACTTCAGCAGCCGGTTGGCGGCATGGCAGTCGGAGCAAATGCCGGCATGGGCATGCAGCAGCAGGCACCTCAGCAGGCAGCACCTGCAGAGGATCCGGTAGCCAAGATGAAGCAGATGAAAGACCTTCTCGATGCCGGCGTCATCAGCCAGGAAGAGTTCGACGCAGCGAAGGCTAAGTATCTGGGCATATAATCTAGATTGACTGAGTGCAGGTCATTCTTATGAGATCGGATTAGTTGAAATAACTAAGATGTTTTGTAACTGATTAATCATTATGCAGTAAACTCATACCGGAGCGGCGTTTGCACATGTTTTGAGCGGACTTTATATGTCTGCGAAAAACATGTGTCGAACATCAGCGCTCCGGGCACAGTTCACAGGAGACTAATAATGGACGAAAACACTAACGTATTTGAAACGAATGCGGATGCGAAGGATGGCCAAACGAAGTGCCCGAAATGCGGCGCTACGGACATCAAGCTGAACGTAACAACCGGCAAGCTCCGCTGTAATTTCTGTCGTCACGAGTTCGAGCCCGAAGTTATGGACGACATGAAGGGCGGTGTTGGAGATCTTCATGGTGAGCAGGTTTCAACCGGAGCAGCCGATATCTCTGACGCAGCCGATGATCAGACTATGACACTGAAGTGCACCAGCTGTGGCGCAGAGGTAGTCATCAATCTCGCCGAGAGCACACAGGCAAGATGCCACTGGTGCAGAAACACACTTTCAGTCAACTCCAAGGTGCCGAACGGTGCCGTGCCGGATGTGGTTCTTCCGTTCAAGCTGAAGAAAGACGAGGCCAAGAGACTGATAGAAGAGTATGTTGGCAAGAGAAAGTTCTACGCCAACAAGCAGTTTAAGGCAGAGTTTACCACAGACAATATCATGGGTGTTTACTTCCCGTACATGCTCGTTGATATGAAGGGACATGCCGTATTTTCAGGAGAGGGCGAGATCAAGAGAGGATCATATACCAGAAAGATCGATGATGATCACTCCGAGACCATATATAAGGTAGACAGCTTCTCGGTATTCAGAGAGTGTGATGTCGAGATCGATGATCTTGCAGTAGAGTCGAGCTCCAGAAGAGCCGGCGCAGTATCTAACCGCGAGGAGACAAACAACATCATAAATGCCATCCTTCCGTTTGATACTGAAAACGCAGTAAAGTATGATTCAAACTATCTCAAGGGTTACACATCGGAGAAGAGGGATGTGAACAAGGCAGACCTCCAGCCGATCGTTGATTCCCAGGAGAAGGAAGCAACCAAGTTCCGGATAAATGACAGCATTGACGAGTACGACAGAGGTGTTCGCTGGGATAACATCCAGATAAATAAGCAGGGAGAGAAGTGGCTTGCTTCATATCTTCCGGTATGGCTTTACAGTTATGTGCAGCATCCGGGCCAGTCGAACTCCATGACTCACTATGTTGCAGTAAATGCGCGTACTGCCGAGACAGTCGGTAGTGTGCCGATGAATTTCGGTCGTATATGGCCGATATCGATCCTCTTTGGTATCATCATGGCGGCGATCGCTCTCGGTGGAGAGTATCTGCTCAAAAAGGGTGGTGTGATCAGCTGGGGCAGAGGCCAGATGATCGGTATCGCAGCAGTTGTAGGTATAGTTTGTCTGTTTATATTCTTCTATGTATTCTACAGTAAGTATAGGAATACGGGAGCCCGGCATCACTTTGAACATGAAACGAAGATAAATGTCAGCAATATAAATGGAACAGACAACTTTATCAGACACTTTGAGACCAGAGACAGCTCTATGACCGGGGCGAACAATCGCTCAGTACATGTAGAGAAGCTACAGCAAAAGGGGTAGCATATTAGTAGTGGATTGATTAGTAGGTTGCCGGGAGCGCTGATGTTCGACACATATTTTTCGCAGACGGATAAAGTCTGCGGAAAAATATGTGCGAACGCCGCTCCCGTGTATACGTTATATCGCTCTGAGATAAAGTTTTTGCGGTGTTGTGTGCGAGACAATAAACATGAGCGAACGCCGCTCCCGGATATACATTTATATCGCTCAAAGATAAAGCTTTTGCTGTGGCAGGAGGGAGACAAAAATGCGAACGCCGCTCCCGGATATTGTTATGTAGTAATACCGCATAATCAGTTTTGAGCGATTGTAACGATCAAAATAACAACAAGGGATTTTGGGATACGATAGTTTTTGGATTGATCATTATAGAGAAAGCGGGGTTATAGATGAGAAAGATTATTTCACGTTTGGTAGCGACAGCTTTTCTTTTGACAAGTATTTTAGGGGCATATACACCTGCTTCAGCTGCGACCGGTATACTGAATCAGGCTGCAGATGGTTTCTATGAGGTGGGAACCTGGGAAGATATAGAAACCATGCAGGAGATGATAGAAGGAACTGTCGGTAATGCGACAGTTGATTATGCCGGTGCAAATTACAGACT
>JAFSTZ010000173.1 GCA_017445525.1 Eubacterium sp. | reverse complement strand
GACCACCAAGAAAAGATCCGAAGCTATCACATCCATAAAGATGGCTGAGATGGATACCGATTATCAGATGTTTGATTATGATGAGGTCGAGAAGTCGACAAATACGAACATGAACTATCTGGCAGAGGATATCGTGTCGGTCCTTGCCGAGGTCAATAAAAACATAGCTGCCGGAGATCTGTACGCCGGCAAGGTAAAAGATGCGCTGAACCTTTACTATATCCCATATATGAATAATATAGGTCTGGGAGATTTTATGTTTGATCCCGCCACGGATGTCGGAAAGATCGCACAGGTACTCAAAAGAGCCAATATGTCCGTGATCACATCGGTACTTACCGATCTGACGATGGGAGTTGCAGGCACGGGTGTAGCCGGTCAGGAAGGAAACTTCGCCAAGCGAATAGCGGATAACTCCAAGATGATCGCACAGCTGAAAAATGGAGATTATATCGCACTTGATTCTCTGTACAAGGATGTGGTAAAAGATATCAGGATCCCGCTTCAGAACTTTGCAAACGAGATCGAGCCCTCACTTAAAGCTTATCAGGATGCCGGTGAGACTATGAGTCAGACATTTATGGACGAGCACCCGGCGGATGCACT
Organism: Eubacterium sp.; assembly: GCA_017445525.1. Classification (GTDB taxonomy): domain Bacteria; phylum Bacillota; class Clostridia; order Lachnospirales; family Lachnospiraceae; genus Eubacterium_F. The sequence continues at coordinate 3,046 of JAFSTZ010000173.1, read as the reverse complement.
GAACGTAAAAATATATGAAGAGCTCAATCAATATACGATGGCAGACGGAACAGGTCTGGGAAAATATCTGTATCACTTAGGTACGACTGCTCTCAAATCCAAAGCGGATATACGGGACGCCTATCCGCTTGTGATGGCTATGTCGCCGGGACAGCTTACAATGTTTTCATATACCGGGGTAATTGACGCTGTCACATATATGGATCAGTCAGCTGAGAAGATGTCAGAGGCTGAAGAAGCGATGGCGGCAGTCCGGAATAAAGTTAAAAAATCAGGATTGTCCGGAACAAAGGACGGAAAGCTCCCGATATATCCGCCCGGGTCGGATGCGCTCTACCGTACCAAGGTCGCTATAACGTCAGAGGCGATCAGGTCAGCAGCCGCAAGGGACGAATATCACAAGATAACCCAATTTGACAAAGATATGGCGCTGTGGAGCGAGGTGTTTATGTGGACCAATCGTATCCTCATTTTCTCCATGGCAGCATACTTTCTCGGAGCCGGAGTAGTATGGATAATCGCCCATACCAGTGCCAAGTGGCTTCTGCAGACCGCGACGGCAGCGATACTTTCAAAGCTCAGCCTGCCGATAAGTCTGCTCGGTAACAATTTTGTTACATTTATTATCGCTATAGTGGTGATCATCGTCTGGTATGTGGTTATAAAGCTGAAAGGGGTTTATAATTATTATAATCCCGACTTTTCAGAAGTTCCGAGATATATGTACAGCGTGGAGAAATATACGAATTCAGAAGGAAAAAAAGAAAATGCATATATCCAGTATGAGCCCAGATACAACTGGTATCAAAAACCGGTATATGAGCGGGTGAATTATGAAACTAATCAAGTAAAGGTTAGGTATGAAGAGGTATTTAGGGAATATAAGGATATAAATTACGGTGATTCAGTGGAAACCATCAAGGAAAAAGAAGAGCATAACAAAAAGCTTTTCAGTGATTTCAATGCCACGCGGGGAAAGAAGTGGAATGCCCTGTATTTTACGAAAGATCCGAGAGCGGGAAGCCCCATCTGCGCAGAGAATGTGAATGATATATTTCTGGTAAAGCATGGCGAATACAATTTGGGGATCAGTGGATATAAACCGTTCTCATCCTTTGGAAATGAAAATCCTGTCAACCTTAACTCCAATCAGTATGAAGACGATGCAGGCGGGATATATCTGTATTACAGAACAGAAGAAACCATACTCGATCCTGAGAGCGCAAGCTTTCTCACGAATGGAAAATATGTATCAGATGTGATCGTCGTTTCAGAAAAGGAAGAAAAGGATGCCAAAGCAGCCATCAAATTGAAAGACGGAAAGTACCACTTTCTCGATCAGAATCTCACACCTGATCAGGGATGTTATACCTATATAGGATATTCCGTAACTGAAAACGTGGATGATGCTATCCGTGACATAAGAGCAGATTCTATATCTACCGGCAACTCCATGTCGGGAGGCTACAGAAGAAACAATATCGGATATGCGGAGGTAGGCACGACTGCAAAGGGGCATGTAACCCTTTATCAGACTGCCGTAAAGAGCGGCGAGACCGACCTGTCTGATCAAAAAACTCTGAAGTACTCAGGCGATGAGGAAGATGAAATGTCAGAGGAAGGAGCAGAGGAAGGAGCTGCGCCGGGCGACAGGCAGAATACCGTCATGTCGTATTCGGGAGCACCGATATTGCCTGACTTCAAGGTGGTAGACTCTCTTGACAAGGCACCTGTCGGATATGAACCCATCATACCGGGAAGCGGTGGAGCGGCATACAACTTTAACACCAGATACGGTAAAAAGAGTGATACGAACAAGAGATATGTTTACTTTCAGCCTGCTGTAGCCTTTGTGCCCGAGGGTGCTGATATAAAAGCAAAAAAAGGAGTGACATATGTGTATTCCGATGAGAAGTATTTATCAGGAATACAGGCATTCTTACTCTCTGAATGGAGGGGAGACAGATCAGATGCTGAAGCAGATATCAAAGACAGGATGAAAAGTTTGGGATATACGCCCTTTGATGCGAATGTTGCCGGTGATTGTTTCGGTTCTTATAGGGCGGGTCATGGGGCAAACTCGTATACCGTGATGACGGGTGGTGACAGGATCTGTTATATTGGCTATTCAACGACCATCAACCCGTTTCGTGCCATAAGTGATATCAGGTTTTTCAAAGGATCGAGTTTTTCCAATAGCATTCAGCAGTCAGCTTATTCATCTGACGGAGCATACCTTGCAATGGATGTGTTTAGTTTTATCTATGACAAAAACAGCGAAGCTTTGGAATTTGAAGATGAATGGCTTCAGACCAAGAACTATACCGGGTTTAATAAAGCCATAAATAAAAAAATTAATTTCAAATATAGCCCTATTGAGAAAGCAGAAAGCTGGGATACAGGATCAATAAAAGAATATAAGTATAATATTTGCCCGGCAAGAGGGTTATATGTCCTTGCGGCGGATGAAAACAACCCGCCGCTGCGTCCTTCAGACATACTTGTGACCAAGAGCAAGTCAGTGCCTTCCGGTATGAGACCGATCTCTCACATGATATATCCGTACATGACCGAGAACTTTGATATATCATCGTTTCAGTTGGGAACATATTTTTATATCAGAAAAGAGAAGGAACAAAGAGGAAAATATGTATCCGGGGTTTATGTCGGGACTTATACCGTACCTGAAAACAAAGATTATTATCACGAAGCTGCTGATGATGCGGCAATGCTCTCAGCTTACGGAGGATGTAACGGAGAGGTTCTGAAGCAGAATATCGCCGTGGAGCACAACAAAGCAGGCTACAGCGGAACAGACAGCATTGCCACGAAGTATTCAGATATGGGAGTGTCCTACAGTGACGACAAGGAGGATGCGATAACAGGACTTATCAGGTATAAGTTCTCCGGAAGCAGCGCGCCGAACAAGATAAGTGTGGGCGGAGTCAGATATGACAAGGCAGGAGATGCGATAGGAAACTACTGCTACTATACCACTACATCGGAGAATGCAAGTCCGGGGCTGCCGATCACGGAGGTCAGCTTT
>JAFSTZ010000172.1 GCA_017445525.1 Eubacterium sp. | reverse complement strand
TACCTTTGATGCGCATGACCCGCGTGTACAGAATGCCATCCCGTCTCACAGCTTTGAAACCGTTCAGCCGACTTATCAGTTTATCAAGGCACTTCTTGCAAATGTTCCTGATATACAGATGAATGCCGACAACATGATGATAATATCTCCGGACGAGGGCGCTATGGGACGTGCGATATACTTTGGAAATGTCATTGGCGTAGATGTGGGAACTTTCTATAAGAGAAGGGATTATACGAAGATCGTCGAGGGCAGAAATCCGATAGTGGCTCACGAGTTCCTGGGCTCAAGCGTCGAGGGGAAGGACGTCGTTGTTATAGATGATATGATCTCCTCCGGTGAGAGTATGATAGACGTTGCAACAGAGCTCAAGCGGAGAAATGCAGGAAGGATATTCATCGCTTCAACATTTGGTCTGTTCACCAACGGAATGAAGGTGTTTGACGAAGCTTACGAGAAGGGTCTTTTCTACAGACTCATGACGACCAACCTCGTTTACCAGGATCCCGAGGTGCTGGCGCGCGACTACTATATCGATGTTGATATGAGCAAATACATCGCGCTGCTGATCGATACGCTGAACCATGACTACTCAATCTCAGAGTACTTAGATCCTACGGAACGTATCGAGAGGATCCTGATGAAGTATAACCAGAAATAAAGCTACTGAATATGTAAGGTGCCGGGAGCGCTGATCAGCTGATGGTTTGATTGCTGAAGTTTTGTTGAATATGTGTAAGGTGCCGGGAGCGCTGATGTTTCGACATGTATCCCGAGTGACGCGTATTAAGCGTCATCGGGGATACATGCGAAACGCCGCTCCCGTATTTATATTCAGGAGAAAACACATAATCACTCTACATAAATCAGCGCTCCCGTATTCATACATAGCAGTAGCTTTTTTGATGTATCTTCAGCAGAACCTCGATACGATCGGATCTGCGTCAATAAAATAAGGAAACGCTGATCTAAGCGTTTCCTCGTGCGAAAATCGCGCACGAAGTGCCTTCATATGCGATTTTCTGTACATCCTGCCGGAGGCATTAATGATACACTGATTATTCAGTGTATCATTAATCTTCGGGTATGACTGTTTGGTCAGCGGGGTCGACATCGACCGGGTCGGTCGGTGGTTCTACCGGCTCTACCGGATCGGTCGATTCGCCGGGATCAGGCTCTACCGGCTCTACCGACTCTACCGGTTCGGTCGGCTCCTCCGGTTCCTCAGGCTGCTCATCTACCGGCTCCTCATCTGCCGGATCAACATCGATATCATCCTTGATCTTCGGAGCTTTGGTCGCCTGAACCTCATCCTGCTCATCTCTGCCCTTGATCACGTTCTTGGTAAACTCAAACTCCTTGGGTTGAAGTCCCTCATGGATCGAGTTCATAAACTGCTCCCATGTGTTCAGCGGATAAGTACTTCCGTACAGGTCACTGACAGCCTTTGGCGCATCGTATCCTATCCATATGGAGCACGTATAGTAAGGAGTCAGGCCACAGAACCAGCCGTCCTTTTTATCATTGGTCGTTCCGGTCTTTCCTGCACACGGCATATCGTTTGCAAGTGAGTGCCCCGCTGCCGTGCCTCTTATAAATACTCCCTGCATGATATCCAGCATCTCATCCGCGCTGTCATGCTTATAGACATATTTCTCTTCCTGCTGGTCACCGACTATCTCGTTGCCGTCGGAATCCATGATATTTATAATACAAGTCGGCTCCCTGTAACGACCGTCGTTTCCGATAGTCGCATAGGCAGACGCCATCTCAAGCGTGGAACAACCGTAGGTCAATCCGCCGAGAGACGCTGCCGGCACGTAGTCGCTCTTCACTATATGTGAAAAATTCATCTCAAGCAGATACTGCAGTCCCCTCTCCGGCGTAAGCTCCTGAAAAAGCTGCCATGCAACCGTATTCAACGAATGCTCTACGGCATACTGTATCGTAACTCTTCCGTGGTAAGATCCGCTCGAGTTCGACGGTCCATCCTCAAACTTGTGGTCATCCACTATGGTATTTCTCGTCTTGCCCCTCTCCAGAGACGGAGTATAGACTACGAGAGGCTTTATCGAGCTTCCCGGCTGTCTGAATGTCTGATATGCACGGTTAAGGGTATACCCCTCATTCTCCTGCGAACGGCCTCCGACTATGGCGACCACGCGCCCGGTCTTGTTGTCTATGCAGGTGCCTGAGCCCTGCATCTTATATACACCCTTTTTCGTTTTCTCTTTAAATGGTTTGAGATTATCATTTATCGCCTTCTGCAGCTGCTTCTGTTTTGAAAGATCCAGTGACGTATAGATACGGTACCCTTTGGTCTTCAGCTCAGCTTCCGCAGAAGCATAAGCCTCCTCATAGATCTCGTTGTACTGTTCCTTGTCATCATTGTCCATGAAACTGTTTCTGAACTCAAAACCATTTTTCTTCATGAGAGCACGGATGGCACAGTAGTTTACAAATGTCTCGATATAGTCGCGCTTTTTGACTTCATGAACATTCAAAACGATCTTTTGGTCATGCGCCTCATCATACTCGATCCTGTTTATAACGCCATCCGCTAACATCTGATCAAGTATCCTGTTCTTACGGGAAATAGTATTTTTATATCTTTTTAACGGATCATATCTGGTAGGACTGTTCGGGATGGCGCACAGGAATACGAGCTCGCCCAAAGACAACTCCGTACAACTCTTGCTGAAGTATCCCTTGGCGGCAGCCTCTATGCCGTAGTAGCCGTTCATAAAATAGATAGAATTCAGATAAAACTCAAATATCTGATCTTTGGTGTACTTTTTCTCCATCTCCATAGCGATAAAGATCTCCTTGATCTTTCTCTCCATGGTCTTTTCCGTACTTAAAAATGTTCCCCTCGCAAGCTGCTGGGTGATCGTCGACGCTCCCTGCGTGGCGGTGCCGTTATTTCTTATATAAGCCAACCCGGCACGTATGATACCCCCGATATCTATACCGTTGTGAGAGTAAAACTTTTTATCCTCTGTTACTATGAAAGCATCCTTGACATACTTCGGTATCTTATCGATAGAAAGATAGTAAGAGTCCTTATCTCCCTTTAAGACAGCGATCTGCTTTCCCTTGTTATCATAAGCGATAGATGTCTCACTGGCCCTGAAGGTCTCCGGCGTGGATGCGTCTACCAGGATCTTGGCTTCCTCCTGCATACTGAAGACCATATCGCCGTATTTGAAGTACAAAAATATGCCCACTCCCAATATGGTAAGCAGGATCACCAGGATCACTATCTTGAATACCAGCCAGAACTTGCGATGACGCTTAACCTTCTTGGGTTTGCGACGTCTCTTCGTGGGACCGGCAGGCGGCTTTGATGCCGTCGCCTTTACCGGTGTCTTCACCGGAGGTTTGACCGGTGCCTTGGTGGGTAACTCACTCATTACTTTCTTCTTCCTCTGTTAATGATTGTAAAACCGTTCCTAAACCAACTGATCAACTAAGGGGACGTTACATCATCACTCCACAACCACAGCATGATCAGTCACTAAAGCTTGGATAACAACTCTTGATGGATCAGATCCGCACGGGATGACCAGCGATGCTTCGCATAACTTTTTTTATATGCGGATAACTGAATCGACTCCCAGTGGGATTTATCTGATAGTATTCCTGTAACTAAGTCGGGTAATTCATCTATGTTTGGTTTTGAATATCTATTTAATGAATAAAACAGTATATCCTCGCCATCGGTGAACTCCTGCTGCAGGTATGTACTCGGATCAGTGATGCAGACCGAGCCATTTAGCATGGAGTTAAAAACCCTGTCATGGGCTCCGTGACGAAACCAGGGCATGACATTTATCGAGAGCTTCGACTCACGCGCCGCCTTCAGGCATGTGAGCGAGTCAACGTTACCATGGCTTATAACATGCTCGGGATGAGACGTCTTTAGCTTCTCCCAACCTGAACCATATAAGTGTATCGGTATACCGGCATCTGCAAGTATACGCACAACCTCTCCTCTGAAGTAGTGCCGTACATACAGATCGATCACTATCATATAAGGAAAGACTTCCTTTAAGCTTTCCTCCGTTATCTCATCTTCAAATCCGCCATCTCTGATGTGTTTTTCGATAGCATAGGTCATCTCC
>JAFSTZ010000171.1 GCA_017445525.1 Eubacterium sp. | reverse complement strand
CATCGATACCGAGATCCTTTCCTACTGCAACGGACTGCGCAGCAAATGCCTCGTTTGCCTCGATGATATCGAAGTCAGAGATCTTCATGCCTGTCTTCTCCATAACCTTCTTGGTTGCGGCTACAGGTCCGATACCCATAACCTCAGGACGAACACCTGCAAGAGCACCTGCAACGAATGTAGCCATAGGAGTTACACCGAGCTCCTTAGCCTTCTCCTCGCTCATTACAACGATAGCTGCAGCGCCGTCATTTATACCGGAAGCGTTTCCGGCTGTTACAAATCCGTCCTTGTTGATCGGACGCATGCCAGCCAGCTTCTCAAGTGTTACGTCAGGTCTCGGTCCCTCGTCTGTATCAAAGATCACGGTCTCTTTTCTCTTCTTAACCTCTACGGGAACGATCTCGTCCTTGAAAGCACCGCTCTCGATAGCGGCCTTGCACTTCTGCTGTGACTTGAATGCGAACTCATCAAGCTCCTCACGTGTAAGTCCCCACTCATTGCAGATATTGTCAGCTGTCTGAATCATATGATAGTCGTTGAATGCATCCCAGAGAGCATCCTTAACCATGGTATCAACCAGAGCACCCTGGCTTGCGCTCGGCCATGTCATACGATATCCGTAACGACCCTGCGGAATAGCGTAAGGAGCCATGGACATGTTCTCCATACCACCTGCTACAACGACATCGGCATCTCCTGCCATGATCATCTGAGCAGCCTGATTGATACAGTTAAGTCCGGAACCGCAGACTACGTTTGATGTCACAGCCGGCACCTCAACAGGAAGACCTGCCTTGATAGATGCCTGACGAGCAACGTTCTGTCCCTGTCCTGCCTGGATAACGCATCCCATATACACATGATCCACCTGATCAGGCTTCACACCAGCACGATTAAGCGCCTCCTTGATCACGATAGAGCCAAGATCAGCAACCGGGATCGTAGACAATCCTCCTCCCATCGTGCCGATAGCTGTACGACATGCACCTGCTAAAACTACCTTCTTTGCCATGAATAAGTCCTCCTTATTTTGTATAATTTTACATTAGTTACGAACGTTTGCCACAAAAGTGACACCCTTTCGATATCATAACAAAAATCAGTCCGATTGTCAATGAGAAAACCGAAATCCGAAGAAAAATCTTAATAAAATCCGTGAATCGACGATCAATCCGCGAAATAACTGATTTTATGCGCCTGCCTGACCTCCGCCGAACACAAGTATGATCACGACTATGAGGATCACTGCGATGATACCTATAGCAGTCAGCACCTTTGGATTGGCTTTCTTCAGCCCCTCAAACAGATTTGTTGTATAGTAATCCTTGTACTTATCCTCTTCAGCTTTCTCTTCATCCGACACTTTCACGATAGTTTCTCCTTTAGAGCGTTTGCCACGACATCCGGAACCATCTTTGACACATCGGCACCATATGAAGCTATCTCCTTCACGATAGTTGAACTCAGATATGAATACTCAAGGCTGGTCGTAAAGAACATAGTGTCCACGGTCGGCTCAATGCTGTGATTGGTCTGGGCGATCTGCATCTCGGTCTCAAAGTCAGTCACCGCGCGCAGTCCCCTGATGATGAGGTTCGCACCATTTATCTTGCAAAACTCAACTGTCAGTCCGTCAAAGGTTTTTACGGATACGTTAGATAAATGTCCCGTCACACGTTCCAGCAAAGCTATCCTCTCTTCGATGGAAAACATGGGGTGCTTCTCACTGTTTACCAACACACCGATGATCAGCTCATCGACAACCTTTGATGCTCTCTCTATGATATCGATATGACCGTATGTCACCGGATCAAAGCTTCCGGGATAAATAGCCTTCATAATAACGCTCCTTGGATTTTTCTATAACATCAGTACCGGAAAGATCAACACGCACGGCATCCGCCAAAATCCCGAACAGATCAAACAGGGATCATCTCTTGTTAGATCTTCTCCAAATATTCATCTTCTCAGCCTCTGCGATAAGCTCATCTCTGAAATCAGGATGTGCTATGCTGATAAGAGCCTCTGCTCTCTGCCATGCAGATTTACCTTTGAGGTTCACGATACCATGCTCGGTAACCACATACATCACACAAGGTCTCGGGTCGGTAACTATAGATCCGTTTGCCAGAGTCGGACGTATACGTGAAACGGTCTCACCCGCTTTATTTTTAAATGTAGATGAAAGACAGATAAAGCTCTTTCCACCCTTTGACTTATAAGCACCGAGCACGAAGTCCAGCTGACCGCCGGCACCGGAGATGTTTTTGGTTCCGGCAGACTCAGCGTTTACCTGTCCGTAGAGATCGATATCTATCGCATTATTTATAGATATGAAATTGTCATGTGAAGAGATGACATCAACATCATTTGCATAATCAACCGGCACGCTCATACACTCCGGATTGTCATCCAGGAAATCATAGAGTTTCTGCGTTCCTCCCGCAAATGCATAAGTCTGTCTGCCTCTATTTATATTCTTGCAGTTACCGGTGATCTTGCCGGCCATCGACATATCAACAAATGCATCCACATACATCTCTGTATGCACTCCCAAATCCTTCAGATCAGACTCGGCGATCATCGCTCCTACCGCATTCGGCATGCCTCCAATACCGAGCTGCAGACAAGCACCATCCGGGATACGCTCAACTATCATCTTCGCAACTGTCTTATCGATATCCGTAGCAGGTCCACCCGCAGGGATCTGTCCCATAGCCGGGTTGTCTCCCTCGATGATTCCGGTAACCTGAGATACATGGATCCCCTCATCAAAACCGCCGAGGCATCGGGGCATATTGGTATTTACTTCTACATAAACCTTCTTTGATCTGGATATCATCGCTGCATAGTGGGATGCATTCGGTCCGAAGTTAAACCATCCATGTTTATCCATAGGAGTAACCTGGAATACGGCAACATCCACATCCTCATCCATATCTCTGTAGTATCTGGGGAGCTCCGAATACTTCAGCGGAGCATAGAAGGAGAAACCACTCGCGATAGCTTTTCTCTCGATCCCGCCCATGTGCCATGAGTTCCAGCAAAAATGATCCGCCGGATCGGCAATCTTGAAGATCTCCGGCTCCCACATAAGTATACCGCCGCGAACCTTCACATCACTCAACTCCGGCATACGTGCAGCCAGTGCCTTGTCAAAAGCCACCGGAGTTCCGCTCGTCCATCCGTAATCCACCCAGTCACCACTCTTTACCTGTGCTGCCGCAGCATCAGCAGTAACGAGTTTTTCCTTGTAAATCTGATTAAAATCCATGCTGTACCTCCTTATATAATTGTATATTATTATTCTATAAATATTCCCGCCGACAACTCTGATAATGATCGAATAATAACCGTTATTTTTCGATCAGTTTCACACCGTCCGAGCACCAATATGAGCCATCATCACGGATCATGATAACTCTATAATCAGGTTGTTTTTTCTCAAGATATTTCTTTGTCAGATCCTCACCCATCACGAAAAATGCAGTTGCATATACATCACAGTAAAGACCGCTCTTACCTATAACAGTAACAGATGACAGACCGCTCTCGGCAGGCATACCGGTGCGGCTGTCCATGATGTGATGATATCTGTGTCCGTCAACCTCAAAAAAACGCTCGTAGTTTCCGCTTGTTATCACGGCTTCATCACTGCTTTCCAACTTTGTAAATAGAGAAGTTCCGTCCTTCGGATCCGTGATGCCAATAACAAAAGGAGATCCGTCCGGCTTTGTCCCAACAGTCTGGACATTACCCCCGAGAGATAAAACTCCGTTTACATGATGAGCCTTAAGTATCTCACAAAGCTTATCAGACAGATATCCCTTTACGCACGCTCCCAGATCTATCTGAGCATCATTTATCAGGCGGACATCATGCTTCCCGCCAGATGATCCCATCTCGATGTTCTGCACTCCGATTCTCTGTAGTTCCCTGTTAATATCGTCCTCGTCGGGAACCACATGCTCTTCGGTTCCGGTAGTAAATCCCCATAACTTCACTATGGGATAAAGAGTCGGATCAAAAGCATGCTTTGATACTTCCGTATCCATAACGTCATTATCTATATCAAATCCGGTAGAATCAGCGATGTCCTTTGCCTTATCGATCAGCTCCCAAACCTCATCGGAAACCGTCAGCCACTCACCGGATGATGACAGATCGTTCAGCTTACTTATCTCACTTTTACCATCAGTAACTGAGAACTCACTCTCCATACGATAGATAAGCTCCCGCATCTCATCCATAACAACGTTCAGGTCACAATCAGTCTCAGCCGTCTCATAAACAGTCAGCTTCATGACCGTATCCATCGCAAACATCTCTTCCGAGAGTGAGTGTTCAGCGTTCTTATCTTTTAGATTACTGTTTATTATAAAAATAAGTCCGATTGCAAAAGCCACCACGATGACCGCAGCAATTATCTTTGTTGTTTTTCTGTTCATACTTAACTGATCTGCTGTTTCATGACCTCTACGGCCTTATCGATCGCCTCAGGTATACCGGCAGGATTCTTGCCACCGGCTTGTGCCATAGTCGGCTTTCCGCCGCCTCCTCCGCCGACGAGTCCTGCAACCTCTTTGATCAGATTGCCTGCATGAGCTCCCTTTGCAACGGCTCCGTCAGTAGCAGTTGCGATCAGATTTACCTTGCCACCGGCCTCAGATATAAGCACGATGACAGCCTCACCTAGCTTCTGTTTCATCTCATCACTGAGAGTCCTGAGTCCGTTGTTATCAACTCCGTCAATCCTCTTGGCTATTATCTTTATTCCACCGACATCCTCAGCATCTGCAGTCACGTCACCTGCTGCATCCTTGGCAAGTCTCGATCACAGTTTCTCATTCTCCTTCTGGAGAGTCTTGATCTCTTCCTGAAGATGAGCAACCTTAACATCGATCTCGGCAGGCGCACTCTTCAGATGTCCGGCAACCTTTTGAACCATATCATAATGCCTGTTCAGATACTTGATAAGTCCTACGGAAGTCAGTGCCTCTATACGACGCACACCTGAAGCAATACCGCTCTCGGAAACTATCTTAAATGCAGTGATATCCTTGGAGTTCTTTACATGTGTTCCGCCGCAAAGCTCGATCGAGAATCCCTCTACAAATACGACCCTCACCTTCTCTCCGTATTTTTCTCCGAAAAGAGCCATAGCCCCGGTCTTTTTGGCCTCTTCCATGGTCATCTCTTCCGTAAATACCAAAAGAGCTCTCTGTATCTGGTCATTTACCATCTCCTCGACCTGACGTATCTCATCCTCGGTCATAGGAGAAAAATGTGTAAAATCAAAACGCAAACGCTCACTGTCCACATACGAGCCCTTCTGCTCTACATGCTTTCCAAGCACGCGACGCAGCGACTCCTGCAGGATATGCGTCGCAGTATGGTTGCAGGCGATAAGCGAACGATTATTCTCATTGACCTTAAGTTTTGCCTCATCACCGACACGGATGATACCGTCGATCACCTCGCCGACATGACCTATCTTGGTTCCCTGAAGATGGATAGTCTCATCCACGCGGAAAACACCGGCTTTGGTCTCGATAACACCGGTATCTCCGACCTGACCGCCCATCGTGCCGTAGAACGGTGTCTCATCAACGATGATCGTGCCTTTTTCGCCTGATTTCAACTCGTCCACCAGATCATCCTTTGTAGTAAGAACAGTGATAGGTGATGTGTATTCAAGATTGTCATAACCCACAAACTTACTTCCGATGGAAGGATCTATCTCCTGATAAACGGTCGCATCCGCACCCATGTAGTTTGTTTCCTTGCGGGCTTCACGTGCAGTACGACGCTGTTTGTCCATCTCGATATCAAAGCCTCGCTCATCAACAGAGAAGCCATTGTCCTGAAGTATCTCCATGATAAGGTCGAGAGGGAATCCGTAAGTATCGTTCAGACGGAATGCCTTGTCACCCGGCAGCTCTGTCATGCCTTTTTCACGCATGATATTCATAGCATAGTCGAGCATCATAAGACCCTGATTTATAGTATGAGAGAAATTGTCCTCCTCGACGGAGATCACCTTTTGGATGTACTCGCGTCTGGCCTCCAGATCAGGATAACCGGACTTGGAATCATCTATGACTACCTGACTCAGATCCGCTAAAAATGTTCCCTCTATGCCAAGCAGTCTTCCATGACGAGCCGCACGACGAAGCAGACGACGGAGCACATAACCGCGTCCTTCATTTGACATGGTAACACCATCTGAAACCATAAATGTTACCGATCTGATATGATCAGTGATCACTCGGATAGATACATCTGTCTTCTGGTCCTTGCCATACTCCACGCCTGCGATCCTGCAGACCTCTTCGCGCAGATGACGTATGGTGTCAACATCAAAGATGGAATCAACATCCTGCATAACGGTTGCCAGTCTCTCAAGACCCATACCTGTATCAATATTTTTGTTCTCAAGCTCAGTGTAACCACCGTGACCGTCACCCTCAAACTGGGTAAACACGTTGTTCCATATCTCTATATAACGATCACAGTCACAGCCCACCGTACAATCCGGCTTGCCGCAACCATATTTCTCACCGCGATCAAAGTAGATCTCAGAGCATGGACCGCAAGGGCCAGCACCGTGCTCCCAAAAGTTATCAGCCTTGCCGAAACGGAAAATCCTCTCCGGTGCGATACCGACTTCCTTCTCCCAGATCTCAAATGCCTCATCATCCTCCTCATATACAGACGGATAAAGTCTGTCGGCAGGGATCTCCAAAACCTCTGTCAGAAACTCCCAGCTCCAGGCGATAGCTTCATGCTTGAAGTAATCACCGAAAGAGAAGTTACCGAGCATCTCGAAAAATGTGCCGTGCCTTGCAGTATGACCGACATTCTCGATATCGCCTGTACGGATACACTTCTGGCAGGTTGCAACACGCTTCCTCGGCGGCACCTCCTGTCCGGTGAAGTAGGGCTTGAGCGGAGCCATGCCCGCATTTATCAGCAAAAGTGATTTGTCGTTCTGTGGAACCAGAGAAAAGCTGGGCATCACCAGATGTCCTTTGCTTTCAAAGAAATCCAGATACATTTTTCTCAGTTCGTTTAATCCATAAGGTTTCATCTCTTTATATCCTCCGTGTATTATAAATCAAATTGATCGTCCGATAACGATACTATGTTGCAGTCCACAAATCTGTATTTCCTTAACACAGCACACGTCACGAACAAGTATTATATCACAAGATGCCCCGTTCTGTCAAAAAAAGTTTTGGTTTGATATCACAGGGTTCTGTAGGTATAT
>JAFSTZ010000170.1 GCA_017445525.1 Eubacterium sp. | reverse complement strand
GTGTCGTGAAGTTGGCAACGCCGTATTTCAGCTTCAGATCAGTGTTGGAGAACTCCGACAGGTCGATCATAGGCTCCTTTATGAGGCTTTTCAGCTGACGGATGTAGGTTACGATATCGTCCTCATCCGTAAACATCCCCTCCGGAGGCATCGGGATATCGTTTTCATCAAACGAAAGCAGCTCCAGATCCGATATATCCTGCTTCGGAGCGTGGTTTGCTTCCTCTTCACGCGCCAGGAACGCTTCTTCGATCTCTTTATTTTTTTTTGAAGATTTTTTCATTTCATATTGCGTCCAGACGATAAATATGATAAATATAATAATGAAAACTGGGATGGTAAACATTTTTGCACCTCAAACAGTATAAAATGACAGTGTATCCTGCTTTTGGATCCGATGAGCAAGCGTGTTACCCGGATCTTAAAGCTGTTTCCGTGAAAGGAGGTTATTATTATGATAAACCGTAAAAAACAGCGATTGGTTGCCGCTATCATATGTGGCGTACTCGTGGTCGCTATGGTTTTTGGTCTCGTAGCTACGATGGTGTCTTGATTTTTCTTATTTAATGTGTTATAATGCCCTTTATGTGTGAAAAAGCCTTACTATCCACGGACTCTCCGCATGTGGAGTGACAGCCGTGCATATCAACCACATCATTATAATATGATTTTAGAAAAAAAACAAGTACCGTTCTTGAAGTTGAGTGCCTGAGCATTTTTCTGTATAGGAGCGGTGCGCATTGGAAGGATGAGAACCATGTACGAGAAAAAAAGGCCCCACTATCTGCCGGCATTTCTGGTGATAGTGATCATGGCGATGCTTATCATGATGTATGTCATGATCTTCTACATGATGAACAAGCTGGATCCCAACATCATCATACAGGGCGTATATGTCGAAAATATAGACATCGGCGGACTGACTGCGACGGAGGCTGCCGCGAGGATAGACGGATTTGCACAGAGCCGGATCAACAGGACTCTGAGAGTGGATGTCAGCGGAAAGACCGTGGAGACGAATTTGTCTCAGCTTGACTATCATCTTCAGGAGAACGATGTTATCGACCAGGCGATGAAGCTCGGCAAGGAGGGCAACGTCTTCACTAACTACGCCGAGATCAAAAGGATAGAGGACGAGCATGTAAACTACACTCTCGGATTTGAGTATTCCGAGGTCAAGCTCACCAAGTTCGTCAAGAAAAAATGCGGCCGCATGGCGAAAAAACCGAAGGATGCGACAGTCAGGCTTTACAACGGACGCATCGCCTATACTCACTCCAAGACCGGATTGAAGGTTGATGTGGATGCGACCGTCGAAGTTCTGAAAAACAAGATAGATGAGACACCGGAGGGCGATATCGAAGCCCAGGCCATCACGATGGTCAGGGAGCCGAAGGTCTCCGAGGAGACGGCCAGACGGTGCAAGGACAAGATAGGAACTTTTTCCACGAATTACACCGCAAGCAATGTGACCAGATCCAAGAACCTCGCAAATGCTGCAAGACTGATAAATGTAAAAGCAGTGATGCCTGGCGAGACTTTCTCCGTGCATGATAACATCGTTCCGCTCACTGAGGACAACGGATACTACAACGCTCCTTCATATAACAACGGTGAAGTAGTTGATTCCATCGGCGGAGGCGTGTGCCAGGTGTCCACGACTCTGTACAATGCTGTTCTCCGTGCGGAGCTCGAGATAGTCGAGAGGGCGCCGCACTCCATGGTCGTCAGCTATGTGAAGCCTTCCATGGACGCAGCCATAGCAGGCGATTACAAGGACTTTAAGTTTAGAAATAATACCGACGTCCCCATCCTGATAACGGGTGGAGCAGGCGACGGTACGATATGGTTTGATATCTATGGTGAGGAGACCAGATCACCCGACAGAAAGGTAGAGTTTGTCTCCGAGATCCTGCAGGAGATCCAGCCGGGCGAGGACAAGGTGACTTATGATCCGACACAACCGCCGACCTACGAGAAGGTGACTCAGAGCGCACATATCGGATATGAGGCGGTGCTGTGGAAGATAGTTACCGAGAACGGTCAGACCGAGAAAAAGCAGATCAATTCGAGTTCGTACAAGGCGGTTCCGAGATATGTCACCAGAGGTTCGGGCAAGCCGGTCGAGACTCCGAAGCCAACTGACCAGCCGGTAGTAGATGATGATCCGGAGAGCGCCGGTGGCGGCGGAGGAACTGAGGAAGAAGAGTAAGTCGTGAGAGGCGGCGGAGCCATCATTTATATGGGAGAGGGATATGTCAGATAAATACGATGACAGGGTTCTCGATGTTGGCAGGGTTCCCGAGAAGGTTGTAAACCGTGCCATAATAAAACAGCTGAGGGTGAAACGGCCGGATGTGCTCATCCATGTGGGCGTGGGCGAGGACGTGTCTGCGATAGAGGCCGGGGACAGTGAGGCGTTTGTCTTTACTGTCGATCCCATGATAGCGCCGGTGGAGGATGTCGGGAAGCTCGCGTTCCAGATAGCTGCAAACGACGTTGCGTCCTCCGGAGCCAAGATGATCGGGCTTTTGGCGAACATCATACTTCCTGTCGGCAGCACTGAGTCCGACTTAAAGAGGATCATGAGGGATATAGCGGATCTGTCCGAGTACTACAACGTCGAGGTGCTCGGCGGGTATTCGGAGGTTTCGGATGCGGTATTAAAGCCGATAGTATCGGTGACCGGAGTTGGCAGGACGGAGAGAGATACGTTGTATGCTACCGGGAACCTAAGCCCCGGAGATGAGCTGGTCGTGACCAAGTGGATCGGGCTCGAGGGATCGGCCATGCTGGCTTCCGAGCGTGGCGACGAGCTTCGGGAACAGCTTCCGCCTGAGATAGTCGAGGAGGCGAAGGATTTTTCGTCCCTGATGAATGTCATGCCGGAGTCGGAGATCGCCATGGAGGTTGGATTCAGCGCCATGCACGATGTGACCGAGGGCGGGATATTCGGTGCGCTGTGGGAGATGGCAGCGGCCTCCGGAGTAGGTCTGGAGGTTGATCTGAACAAGATCCCCATACGCCAGGAGACCATCGAGATCTGTGAGGTTTACGATATAAATCCGTACATGCTGATGTCCTCAGGATCCATGCTTATCGGTACGAGAAACGGTAACCTTCTGGTGGATATGCTTCAGAGCGCCGGGATACATGCATCCGTGATCGGCTACGTGATAGAGGGTGCTGACAGGATAGTGCGAAACGGCGATGAGAAGAGATATCTGGAGCCGCCCGGTGTGGACGAGGTGTACAAGGCGCTGAGAGATAGGAGATGATAAAATGGATGATGCAACGAGAGAGAAGATACTGAAAAACCTTGCGAAGAATGCCAGACTCTCATCAAAGGATCTGGCGGCTATGTTGGATGCTTCGCCCGAGGAGATCAGGGAGGCCATAGCCGATCTAGAGGACAAGGGGATCATCTGCGGTTATCCCACTTTGATCAACTGGGACAAGACCGGAGACGAGAGAGTCACGGCCGTTATCGAGGTGAAGACTGCTCCCGAGAGAGGACGAGGATTTGACAAGATCGCAGCCAGGATATACCAGTTCGACGAGGTGAAGGATGTATATCTGATGAGCGGGAACTTCGACTTTACCGTGACCATCGATGGCAGCAGCATGAAAGAGGTAGCCCAATTTGTTACAAACAAGCTGGCACCCATGGAGAGCGTGGTCAGCTGCGCCACATACTTTGTTCTGAAGAAATATAAAGAGCACGGAGTTGCTCTTGAAAAGATAAAAGACGCTGATGAAAGGCAGTTGATAACACCATGAGAGATCCATTATCAAAGACAGTGACATCACTGGCGCCGTCCGGGAT
>JAFSTZ010000169.1 GCA_017445525.1 Eubacterium sp. | reverse complement strand
GTTTGACGCAAGCCGTCCTATCTCATCTCCGAGTGCCTTAAACTCACCGACAACGTAGTCAAGATGCTGCTTCTTGTTTTCGTAATCCTCAGCCATCTCTGTATGAGCACGAACAACTTCCTCATGCTCCTGCTCGGCAACTCCCTTTACATAATGGATGCAGTTTTCCTTGAAGTTGTGATCATTATAAATAGCGGTCGCCATGTCCTGACATGTATCATAACCACAGCACTGGCAGTCGATATGACGCTGCTCCTCCGTGATCTTGTTCATATCAGTGAATATCCTGTTAAGATCCGCCTGAGTCGGATACTTCACGTTTACCGGACGCGGATTGTAATTACGCCAAAAGTCTTTGTAATTGAGATCCTTAAACTGCTCGTTGAAGTACTCAAGACGCTTTGCCAGCGGCAGAGCACGGTTCCACGGATTGTGTGCGCCGTTCTTTTTCTTGGCCTTCGGATCGTCATCTACCAGGCGGTGCATCTTGTCTACAGCAAGGACGATATCGTTGTGATCAAGCTTCGGATCTGTACCGGTACCGCGCAGGCAACCGTGTTTACAGTTCAGGATGTCAACAAATACAGGCTTTTCCTTGGAGCCGGCCATGCGCTTCTCCCACTCCTTGAGGAAAGAATAAGCCTCGTGCTCGCCCTCGATCTGCAGCACGCTCTTCTCTTTTCCGAGGAAGAACTCCGCACACTCACGAAGTCCGCCCGGCTTCGGATACATGGAACCAAGTCCGTAGACATGCTCCTCATCAGCCTCGGGAGCAGTCATGACCTCCCTCTCTATAGCCTCCATAAGCTTTTTAAACGTGACATTGTACTTGACATGTCCGCCGCAGTTGGGATCATTTATCTCGATCTTCTTGGCGATACATGGACTGATAAACACCAAATCCTCAGATACATGCTGATACTTTTTCAGATAAATAGCCTCGTCCATCATCGGCGAGTGGAGCGGCATCATATACTTAAGCCCCTCCGGCTGATACTTCTCCATATATGTTACGATCGCAGGACACGGCTGTGAAACCAGACCGAACTTCCCGGTCTCAAGGATGTAGTTTATGTAAGCCCAAGTCGTGATATCCGCGCCGAAGCTGACCGAATAGAAATGCTTCAACCCCAGTTTCTTCAGATATCCGATAACCTTTTTGTATTTCGTAGGGTAGTTTGCTATAAATGCGGGCGCTGCGATAGCCGAGAACTTGTGTCCCTTCTTTAATTCTGACAGAAATACTTCCGTATCATCATAGTAATCCCTGGCATTATGCGTACATGCATCAAAGCACGCTCCGCACATGATACACATCTCAGCATCCACTTCGATACGACCGTTTGACGCTTTGTTTGCGAGAAGACGCGGGCACTCTCTTATACACCTGTTGCACCCGATACAATTGTCATTTGTAAATACCTGCGACTCTAATACTGCCATCTTTCCACCTGTTTTCAACCTTTCACTGTCACATGCTGTTTCTGTCATGAGAAAACTTTGTAGACACTTAATTGTTATCATAGCACTTTAAAAAAACAAAGTCAACCTCTACTTAAAAAATCGAGTAGAAGGATTTATCCTTCCTACTCGTCTGCGCCGCCCGTATACAGCTATGCTGCAAGTACCCCTACGCAGGCGTGTAAAGAGAAAAAACACCTCCTGCATACACAACAGGAGGTGTTTGATATCATATAAATACTATCAGTGAAGCTGGAACATATGCACGATCTCATCAAGAGTACGAACGTAGTCCTCACACTCTTTAACCTTATCAGCCATATCGCCGGTACCGCTGACGATATCTGTGGTCTTCTCAGCCACATCCGTGATGCCGTGAGCTGACTCGCCGACAGTTACCGAGATATCGGAAACCGCCTTAACTACGGTATCGATAGATGTTGTAAGGTGACCCATGCCACCATTTATCTCGAGCATACTGTTCTTGAATGTATCTGCATCC
>JAFSTZ010000168.1 GCA_017445525.1 Eubacterium sp. | reverse complement strand
TTTGGGAAAAGGGGGGATATATTTCTTATGATCTATACTGTCACTTTCAATCCATCTCTTGATTATATCGTCGATGTCGAGCATATAAAGCTCGGCCTTGTCAACCGCACCGTGCGGGAGATCATCTATCCCGGCGGAAAGGGGATAAACGTCTCTATCGTTCTGAAGAATCTCGGTTTTGATTCCACGGCGCTCGGCTTTCTGGCCGGCTTTACCGGAGCGGATATCAGGACCAGGCTCGAGACTATGGGTGTAAAGAGTGATTTTATCGAGGTTTCTGAAGGGATGTCCCGTATAAATATGAAGATCCGCTCGGACGAGGAGACGGAGATAAATGGCATGGGACCCGCTATCGGATCCGCAGATATCGATAAACTCTATGACAAGCTTGATAAACTGAAAGAGGGAGATGTTCTGGTGCTTGCAGGCTCGATCCCTTCTGTTATGCCGGGGACCATGTATTCCGATATCATGAAGCGACTCGAGGGCAGGGGGATAGACATAGCGGTCGATGCCACGAGAGATCTGCTGATGAATGTCCTGCCCTATCATCCGTTTGTCATCAAGCCGAACAATCACGAGCTCGGAGAGATATTTGATGTAGAGTTGCGGACTCGCGATGAGGTCATCCCTTATGCAAAGAAACTCCAGGAGAAGGGCGCGAGAAATGTTATAGTATCCATGGCCGGAGAGGGAGCCGTGATGGTAGCCGAGGATGGTACCGAGTACAAGTCCGAGGCGCCAAAGGGCAAGGTCGTAAACTCCGTCGGCGCAGGTGATTCCATGGTGGCAGGATTTATAGCGGGATATTTATCTACGAAGGACTATGAGCAGGCTTTCCGCATGGGAGTCTGCACGGGGAGTGCGAGCGCATTTTCAGAGCAGTTGGCGACGAAGGCAGAGGTGGATGCTCTGCTCGCCGCTACATATAAATAAACAGGAGTGGTGCAGTATCGTCGGAAACGGCCGGGTGAGCCGCACCTTGGGCTTGATTCACTGAAGTTACGACATATCGCATATCACTTCGGATAGGAGGTATTTATGAAGATTACCGACCTTTTGGACAAGAAAAGTATCAGTATCGGCGGATCTGCTTCGGGCAAGGAAGACGCTATCAACAAGATGGTCGACCTTATGGCAGCCTCGGGTAAGATCGCAGATGTTGACACTTATCGCAAAGGTGTTTTCGCCAGAGAGGAAGAAAGCACCACGGGTATAGGTGAGGGTATCGCCATCCCGCATTGCAAGTCGGATGCCGTAAAGGCGCCGGGACTTGCGGCCATGACCCTTCCGAACGGCGTTGACTATGATTCGCTCGACGGCGCACCCGCAGATCTGATATTTTTGATCGCAGCGCCGAACACCGAGGACAACGTACATCTGGACGTACTCAGCAAGCTCTCTACCATGCTTATGGATGAGGATTTCACAGGCAAGCTGAGAGCGGCCAAAAGTGCAGATGAGTTCATCGGTATCATCGATGAGGCTGAGGGAGGCAAGGAGCATGCCGAGGGCATCGTCGGAAATGCAGGAGGAAAGCTCATCCTGGCAGTGACAGCCTGCCCGACCGGTATCGCACACACCTATATGGCAGCCGAGGCGATCGAGAAAAAAGCCAAGGAGCTCGGCCACGCTGTGAAGGTAGAGACCAGAGGCAGCGGCGGAGCCAAGAACATACTGACCGATGATGAGATAGCAAAGGCCGACGGTATCATCGTAGCAGCCGATACCAAGGTTCCCATGGATCGATTCAACGGCAAAAAAGTAGTAGTGACCAAGGTAGCAAATGGTATAAATAAACCCGAGGAACTGATCAACCAGGCTCTCTCCGGAAGCGCACCCATCTATCACGGTGATGGCAGCGAGGCCAAGTCATCCGGATCCTCAGGAGGCGGCGGAGGAGCATATAAGCACCTTATGAGCGGTGTTTCCCATATGCTTCCGTTCGTAGTCGGCGGAGGTATCCTGATCGCGTTGGCATTTTTGGTAGATACGATCTGCGGATACGGAGAGACGGCAGGAGGAAACTTCGGTGTCATGACTCCGCTATCGGCATTCCTCAAGTATGTGGGCGGACTCGCTATGGGACTTATGGTTCCTGTTCTGTCCGGTTATATCGCATACTCCATAGCAGACAGACCCGGACTTGTGGTCGGCTTTACCGGAGGTCTTTTGGCATCGAGCGGAAACGCACTTTTGGCGAGCTTTCCGTTCGCTGAGGACAACCTGACAGGTTTCAACAAGTTCATAGCAAACTTCGGATTCCAGGCTCCCGATGGAGGCAACACGGTATCCGGATTCCTGGGAGGTATCCTCGCCGGTTTCCTGGCCGGGGCGCTTGTGCTCGGACTGAAGAAGCTGTGTGCGAACATGCCGAAGTCACTTGATGGTATCAAGCAGATATTGATATATCCGCTGGTTGGTATATTCCTGATGGGCGTGCTGATGTGCTTCATCTTCAACCCGCTTATCGGACTTGTAAATACATGGCTGTCCGACATGCTTTCTTCTATATCAAATGCCGGCCTGACGGCGGTGTTGGGACTCCTGCTGGGAGCGATGATGGCTATCGATATGGGAGGTCCGATCAACAAGGCGGCATACGTCTTCGGAACGGGTATGCTGGCGCAAGCGGCTGATATGGTTGCAAACGGTGCGGCACAGAACGATCCTGCAGTTCAGGCATGCTACATCGCTATGGCTTCCATCATGGTCGGAGGTATGGTTCCGCCTATCGGTATAGCGCTGGCGTGCTGGATATTCCCGAAGAAGTTTACTAAGGAGGAGCGAGGGTCAGCGCCTTCCAACATAGTTATGGGATGCTCGTTCATCACCGAGGGAGCTATCCCGTTTGCAGCATCCGATCCGCTCCACGTTATACCTTGTACCATGATAGGTGCCGGAGTGGCAGGACTTTTGTCTGCGGTGTTTGAGTGTACGTTGATGGCACCGCACGGAGGAGTATTCGTCTTTGCGACAGTAGGTCAGCCTTGGCTGTATATCGTAGCCTGGCTGGTCGGCTCGGTCATCACGGCCGTACTGCTCGGTATTCTCAGAAAACCTGCAAAGGAAGGGTGATGTCTGGTATTCGCATGAGGATGCGATCTGATCAGGACTTCCTTATGAAAAAAGTGAGATAAATAAGTAAGAGCTATCTGTTTACATCGGGTAGCTCTTATTTTTATAAAAAAATATAAAAAAACTCTTTACAAATAAATTATACTGTGCTACAATCAAACCATAATGTGAAATCGATTTCACACACGAGTTTACGTAATTATTTAACTAAAGGAGGTTAATCATGGCACTTGACTATGCAAAGTGCGCCAAGGAGATCTTTGAAGGTGTCGGAGGGCGCGAGAATCTGGTCAGCGCAGCACACTGTGCTACGAGACTTAGATTGGTGACCGTTGACAATTCAAAGTTTGACATGAAGAAGCTTGAGAACATCGACGGCGTAAAAGGGGTATTCAGTAACAACGGACAGCTGCAGCTTATCATCGGAACGGGAACTGTCAACAAGGTTTATGAAGAGTTTTTGGCAGTGAGCGGTATGACTGCAGCGACTAAAGAGGACGTGAAGGCGGCAACGGCAGCACAGCAGCCTCTGATCAAAAGGATGGTGAAGTCGCTCGGTGATGTTTTCGTACCGATATTGCCGGCTATCGTGGCATCCGGTCTTCTGATGGGTGTTGTCGAGGCGCTTGGCAAGATCGAGTCACTTCATTTTTCCGAGACAGCCTGGTATGGTTTCCTGGACATGATCTCAAACACGGCCTTTGCATTTTTGCCGGCTATCGTGGCGATCAGTGCAGCGAGGGTTTTCGGAGGAAACATATATCTGGGAGCTGTTATGGGATTGATGATGGTTCATCCCGGCCTGATAAATGCGTGGAATGTCGGAAGTGTGGATGTGATCCCGACCTGGAATCTCTTCGGCGACTGGCAGATCGGAGATTATGTCGTTGGTTCGGTAAATCAGGTTGGTTACCAGGGACACGTCATACCGGTCATCATAGCCATATGGCTGATGTGTAAGATAGAAAAATGGCTGCATAAACACGTCCCCGAGATGCTGGATCTGTTTATCACGCCGATCACTACAGTGTTTTTGACCGCGCTCGCAACATTTGTAGTTATCGGACCTGTATTCTCCATGGCTGAGAACTACGTGCTGAGCTTCGCAGAGTGGATCGTCCAGAATCCTTTCGGAGCCCTGGTGCTCGGAGCGGTATACCCACTGACGGTTGTTATGGGACTGCACCATATGTACAACACGATAGAAGCCGGGATGCTCTCATCCGTCGGACTCAACACCTGGATGCCCATCGCATCTTCGGCAAACTTTGCACAGTTCGGTGCCTGCCTCGCTGTAGGTATCAAGACTAAAAACGGCAAGACCCGTTCAGTAGCCGTTCCGTCGTCCATGTCGGCGGCTCTGGGTATCACCGAGCCGGCTATATTCGGTATCAACCTGCGATTTATGAAACCATTTATATGCGCTATGATCGGTGGAGCTGTCGGAGCCATCTTCGGAGCTGTCACCAAGATCGGAGCGACGGCCTACGGGGTGACGGGTATACCGGGATTCCTCACTATAAATAATCTGGCGGTATACGCTGTCATGCTTCTGATATCGGGAGGCATAGCATTTATACTGACTTTGATCATATGGAAGGAAGAAGCTGAGGAACTGACGCCGGAGCAGGCGGCTGCGCTTGCCGGTGAGGGAGAGGAACAGGCTGATGTGCCTGCGATCGAGACCAAGGATAACACGATCTACGCTCCGTTGAAGGGAAATGTCATACCGTATGATAAGATACCTGATCCTACATTTGCTTCGGGTGTGCTCGG
>JAFSTZ010000167.1 GCA_017445525.1 Eubacterium sp. | reverse complement strand
TTCATCCCTTTTAACAAAAACGCCCCTGTTTATATCTACAAATGTTCCGGTCGTATCGATGAGGTCCTCCCATGTGCCGTAAGGATTGCTCTGATCCTTCGATGACGGCACCGCAGCCCCCGTACACAGAACGACATTGCTGAGAGGAGATACCTTTATTTCTTTCTTGTCGATGGTCAGTGTATCCGATATCGTCGCATAGAGATATATCGTCCTGCCGGATGTCCCCGAGTTCAGGGAAATATCCGATACAAGCTTGTAGGTGACTCCGTTGTGCTTTATCTCCGGTTGGGGAGTGCCGCCTACGACACAGACGATGTCATGGATAGAGTCCTCTGCCAACACGATGTCGTCAAAATCCATGTTAAAGCCTGACCAATCCTCGTCGTCGCCATCCGAAAACAGACCTGTGCTGCTCCCTGCTTCCTCAGCAGCTTCTGCCATGGCTTCCTTATCGATCATCTTGTAGACAAGATAGATGGCATCACCACCGGCATTTATATTGAGACTCGCATTTACAAAGTAGTTGTATCCTCCCTCCATCATCCTGACCATCAACTCCGTTTTATTCTTTGCCTTAAAGATATTCATCTCGCTGATAGCACCGTCATCGGTATCAGCCTTGCTGTGGATGAAAAGATGGAGTCCCGGCATCGATGACATATATACAGCGCTTGACTTCAAAACTTTTTCTTTGCTTCCATCCGAAGAGGTCTCTATCTTAGCCGGTGTTTGACTAAGTGCCATTGCAGCCATACCGGCCACACGATCAAAAATCTTTGTAAAAAAAGATTTATTGCCTGATGTCGAACCGGATGTTCCATATACATCCGGTGCACTGATGGCAGCCGTCGTAGCACAGCCCTCATAGAGAGGCTCTTTATCAAAGACAAGGTCTGTCATCGGCATTCCCGGGTTTGCACCGGGGCTCTTGGTGTAATACAGCCAGTAGCCGTTCACACTGTCGCCTGTCCTGTGGTACTCAACACCGTTTATCTTGATCCTCTCATCCGGTCTTTTATCTGACCTGTAGAATATAAGACCCGTGATAGCCTGTCTCTCGTTGTCGGTACGTGAAACTCCTATGTATGCAGCTTCTGAGTTGTTCGCATCATACTTGTTGTACCATACGTTATTCTGATCGGCTGCGATGTTGTAGTTATAAACTTCTCCGGTAACCTTGGGGAAAAGTCCCATCTTTGCGGCATCATCTGAAAATCTGTCCAGATAACGCTTTTCATGATCTTCGTATTCGCCATTATCCTTCTCGGGTCTTTTATAAACCGACAGTTCTACAGCGGATATGTATTTCGGTTTTGTGCTTTCAGCACCCTTCAGATAGATATACACTCCGGCGGCATTTTTATCATCGGACTCATAAGCGATATTCACGGGGGCAGAGTACGGATCAGTAAATCTCTTTACACTGTGATAACCCGATATCCCTCTGCCATCGGAGGTCACCCTGATATCTGAAAGCTTCAGCGGAGTGCCTCCGTCATATGCTCCGAGAAGATAGAGTCCCTGCAGTCTGAACGGTGACTCGCTCCATGATATGTTGTCTTCGACCTTGTGTTTCTGCATCACGCCTCTTGCTAACGGTGGTTTGATATAGGAGAGATTTGAAGAATAGATCATCATCTCATCTTCCGTTGGTCTCCTCGAATCCTGATCACTCAGATAAAGAGGTGAGTCAAGACATGCCTTGTCACTGAGGAGCACCGTCTCCGCAACAGTGTAGAACCCTTTTGCACCGGCTATGCTCCTCTGGAGTGACGGTGCCTTGGTCGTAGCCGTATATACACCCATGTCATAGACCGCACGGTAAGGGTTATATGTATAGCTGTATCCCATGTGGATCTTGTATGGATCATAGTAAAACTCTCCCATACTTGTAGGCCATGAATCTCTAAACTGGGCAGTATGCTCATCCTTGTTCGGAGCTATGGAAAACGGAGCCAGCTCGACGCCATAGTCCTTAAGTCCCAGTTCACTCATAAACTGCTCCATGCTCCCCGTCTTCGAGCTCTTCCTCGTTGTGACCATCTGGATACCCGCAAGGTATTTCTCACCGGATGTAAATGTCTCTTTAGGCTTGAAGTACAGATACAACGGCGTTTTTTTCCTCTCTTTATAAAAAATGTTAAAAGCGTTTCCGCCCGAGGGAAGGTTGATGGGCTCATATTCACTCTCCGGCGGAAGAAGCTTAGTTTGTGCATTGATCCCTGCAAAGATCGGTGAACCCGCCGTCTTATATTTCGTCCATACAAGTGCCGAACCGTCGTCAAATGTCCCTGCGGTCGTATAGCTTGCAGCACCGATACGAACATCGGTATTGCCCGCCGGAACTATCCTTATATCACGGATGGCATCATTTTCCACCTTTGTGGTCGCATATCCTATATAAGTAAACTTGCCATCCGTCGAAAGGTTTTTGTCATAGACCCTGTAGCCCTTCATCCTGGTGATGGCAGCCTTCGCTGCGCTTTCAGTATCTTCATGCGATATGATCATGTCAAAGAGGTATGACCCCTCATCCATACTTACCGTACCCTTATTTATCTCATCATCCTCTGCGACATCTCCGGATCCGGTGGTGGTAAAGTGCAGATAAATAGGCTTCGAGCCGGTCCTCTTTCTCGTATAGGAGTTTAAGTTTGCCGCTGACTTCTCGCCAAAGCCCTTCACACTGGTGTATCCCGCCGGTGTGTTGATATCCTCAACTGTCCTGACAAACGGCTTGTCATTTTTGACTACGAGCGGCGTCCCGAGATCTGCGGACTTTGAATAGTATAAAAGGTTCCATCTCTTGCCGTCATCGGCGTTCAGATCCTGCGGACTTCCGCTGTCATTTGTCACGGGTACATATTTTATAAATGCCCTTCTGTAGGCATCATTTTTATATATCTGCTGAACATCATACAGCTCAGTCGGCATATATGCATAGTCCTCTTTATCGGGATCCTTGAACTTACCGACGATCCAGTGCACCAGATATACGATGCCGGCTACGATCAGCGCCGCAAGTGTCACCCAGCCGCCTATGACTGCCGCGCAGCCAAGGATACCGCCGATGGAGGCAAATATCCCTGATCCGACTGCTGCCGCACATGTAGCCCACACGCTGAGCCCCGTGCCGGCTATCATGATTCCGATAGTGATACATCCGGTGATAACGGCGCATGTCGAGCAAGCCAGACCTATATACATCATCGCAAGATTCATGTTGTCATAAAACTCGCCCTCTCTGGTAAGCTCCGTATAGAGGGTACCGGCCTTATTCTGTCTGGTCGCCTCAGATGTCAGTGCCACCGGATGCTCGTAGAACTCGTTGTTGATACCCGCAAACACATCCACGGTTCCGTCACTGTTTCCGACCGTTCGTATTATCTCCTTTGCCTTGACCATGTTTTTATCAAGCTCGGCATAGAACTCATCTGACCGGTCAAGGTATAACGCCATCTGTACAAATCCCACTATCTTCATGACTCCGTACTGGCCATCCGTCAGTGCATCTACAAACGGATACAGTACACGATAATCTGACCGGGTCTTATACGCTCTTTCACCGAGGTTCAGAAAATAATCACCCGCTTTCATGTTTCCTATGGTGAACATGTTCAGCTTTCCGTAAGCTACCTCATATGCAAGATCCGGAGCACACTCTTCTGAATTGCCCGCATCGATGATGTCCTGGCAGTTTGAGGACGTGATCTGTGTATCAGCCGAAGCGCCGCTCACTGCCGGCAGTGCGATCTCTCCATCCTTTTTGCGGCTCTCGGCAGCCCGATATCCCTCCGCAAAGGTTTTTAACTGCTTCTGAAGCTCAAGCGCATATTCATAATAATTGCTGTCTGCCACGTTAGCCCCGCCCTTTGCCTCCAGGGTCTTTTTAACACTTTCCGTGGACTGTGGGATCCTGCCTGCCCAACCGTCCCCGTCATCTGATACGCCAAGTGCCAGATAGGTATAGAGTGCGGTGAGCGATCCTCCGTTCATACGGACGATAAGCATCTTCAATACATCCTGGTCGACTTTCCCTGATGACAGATAGTCGCCGAGACGGACCCTGTCAGAACCGTTATCCTGATCTGCTCCGAGACCCATGGTCAGCACTCCGCATTTCTCAGCAAGAGTTTTATTGTATGATCTTGAGAAATAAAGTGTATTTAAGCACTCTTTTGCTTTTTTAGCTGCAAGGCTTCCCTTTTTGACATTTTCCGCAAACTCCGATGAGGCTTCAGCAAGATCAGCAACAAGTCCGTCTAACTTATCATACTGCGATTCTACGATCTTCTGATAGTCAAAATACTCATAACCGTGATTCATCTCCAGCATACGGATATCGGTGATGGCATCGGCTCTGTTCTTTGATGTCTTGTAACCAAGCAGGATAGAGTCCCTTTCGGTAAACTCATTCAGATTCGCAGGAGTACCGTTATCCGAGACGATAGTCCAGCCTTCATCCTGTGCCTTCTTTACGACGGATGAGTAATTATTTCTATCCGTTTTGAAAAGACGGAGCTCCGAGATATAATCATAGGAGGAAGTATCCTCTTTGCTCACTGCCGCCTTTGCTACAGGATGACAGTCATTCAGCGGCAACTCCGCAAAGATCACGGCTGCCAGCCCCAATGCTATCACTTTTTTTATAACAGAACGAAACTTAGTTTTCATGGCGCTCCTCCTTTTCGTCTTATTATACAAAATAAATGATGATAAGGTCAAAGAGTTTTTTACTTTCGACCTTACCATCATATCACAGCTTGTCCATCAGATGTCCATCATTAAATAAAAAAATTCTATTTTTTTCGGTTTCTTTTCGAGATAGTCGCTGCCACCCAGATAAGAAATCCTGCCAAAAATCCTGCACCACCGACTAAAACGATCGTCCCGCTGCTGATGGATGTACCTGCGTCTTTGTCAGAAACCACCGGGCTTTTATCTTCTTTCATAAGCCCTCGGTCATAATTTCTGCTATATATGAGCCATGAGAGCTCTTCATCAACAAAATCCGAGCAGACCACCCCGAGAAAGGTATTGACAGTATTCTTTTTTTGTTTGTACAATTCAGGCTTCAGATAAGAATGTACCTTTCTTGCAGCACCTATGGGAGTCTTTGAAGCACAGCTGGTATAAGAAATGATCCATGTTGGCTTTTCTGATGCATATTTATCATGCAGCTTATCAGCGGTGTTGTCTCCTTCAAAGAGGGAGTTTTTGACCCACTCGATCTTGTCAGTCCCGTTCATATCATAACAATCCTGTGAATATACTGCATAACCCGTATTATCAACGACCTTGTCAAAGCTTTTGGTTTTTTCATTACCCTCTTGCCAGTCATGGGCATTGATCGCCCATCTGTTCTCACCGCTGCCATAATCCAAATCATCCGACAGCCGGCTGAGCACGACAACCTTGCCTCTGGCTTCTCCAAGCGTGGGGATGTGATCACCCCTGTACACATGATCCCAGCCTGACAACTGCTCCGGGATAATACTTTCTACCCGGTCTATGCTTTCATCTGCCTTTATCTGAAGAATGACTGTTTCAGTGGGATTATTATTGAGGAAATCTTCGATCCATCCTTTCACCTTATTCCACCTCAGCCTGTCGCC
>JAFSTZ010000166.1 GCA_017445525.1 Eubacterium sp. | reverse complement strand
GGGAGTGATCGGCGTATGTCTGCCTCCCCTGAATACAAAAACGATCGCCGACCCCGCCATAAGCATAAGTATATACAGCATATCCGGCTCGCACTCCAGATAAAAAGGAACCGTCAAAAAGAAAAATGAAGTGAAAAGAACTGCAAAATACTTCATCTGCCTGGATATCAGTGCGTTCAACAGGATCGCAAACACCCAACCTATGTATATAAATGCGATGGTAACCGTGACACCTCTATCGCTTATTGACTCGGCATACCCCTGAACTACCTCGGTATCGAAGTAGTAGGCCGCCCGCTCGGATATGATGTTCACAACTGCGAAAAATCCGCTGCTGATGAACTTCCTGAGCATCACCGCTGATCCGAACATCCCGATAAACATAATGAGATAACCCAGGTTCTCCCATATCTTCGTATAGTATAAAAATGCAGAAAACAGCGAGGCTGCAAGCACGGATAAATGCAGTAGCAGAGCATTATACGGGATGGTGAAGGACGACAAAATACACCCCATGGAGCCCATCACCACGAGATATACTATCAATCCCTTCATCAAAAGAGTCAGATATCTCGGCTCGGTATCATAAGGAGCATCATCCTTCAGAACCAAACCGTCAGTTATCTCATGACTCCTGATCTCTCTCTTAAAAATCGACACTTGTCATATCCTTCCTGTAACCGCTGCAGCCTTTGACTCTGCGCATATCGGATCAACAATCGCCCACGATCCGTTGATAGCACTTTACACCCTCAGCCCCTCGACCACTGTCCAGCCGATGCTTCCATCCTCCATGGTACCGAAAAGTATATATCCTCCCATATACGGATACAGATTTTTGATGATACCGTCAAGCCCGGCAAACGAAGTGTCCGATGGCAGATGCATCCTGTATCCGATACCGAGGATATCCTCAAAGGCAGCATCTACATCTGCAGGTGAACAAAGAGTATACTCATCAAAGCCATAGCTTGAAGCATTGTATACCAAAAGCCTGATGTCGGTTTCTCCACTACTCCAGACGGTCAGTTCACCGTAAGTTTTCTCAATGATACGCTCGGCAGTCTCCGCATCCGCATCCAACGCCATAACAACGCTGAGCTCCATACCGGCCATCTGCGTACGTATCTTGACCATCCACTCTGCAGCCGACTTACCTCCGGACTGCTGTGAATCTACCGGCAGACTCCCCTGCCTCGCAGACAGCTTCCAATGGATATCCCTGATACGATCACCGGGACGGTATTCCCTGATATCGGTAACCTCAGAGAAATCATTGCCCATACGTGTACTTTCCTCAACCTCGGTCATCCCCGACGAGATACTCTCACTATCAGGTATCTGTCCCTTGCCCCTCTTTGGCAGCACCGGGGCATCCGCCGTCTGTTCATCACACCTGATGCCTATCCTTACCACTCCCAGCAGATCACTGACCTGCGCATCCTTCAGAGAAAAGCTGTAATCCCCGATACGCTCGGCCACAAAAGGTATCATAAGCCCAGACTTTCCATATCTCTCGGTCCTTCTCCACAGCTTCCTTGCAACCACGGGCAGGGATACAGTCAGATCAGACTCCTCTTCACTCAGAAAGATGTTCCGTACGCCGATATTTATAACAACATCCGAGGATCCGATATAGAGAGGATTGTGTATCTCTATCGTAGGGATCAACTCATCTCCCTTTTTTATACTGTAGGCCTTAGACACCCGGATGATGATCCCGAGTTTCCTCGCCGGGAAAAATGCCGTAACTATACTGATAAACGGAAAAGCTACAAGAAATAAGGTAAAGAATAAAAGCAAAAAAGACCTGAACATAAGATACATGACAAACATACAGCCAAGCCAGAATAAATATCCGAGAAGCCTGAACGGGCGTATCCTGAAATATAACCTGTTTTTACTCATATAAATCTCCAAGAGTCTAAATCCTTTGCACTGCCCGTCTATAATCTCGGCGGATCAACTTCCAAGAGAATGCTTTTTAAACACGCGGCAACAGTCTTTCCTTCAGCAGCTGCTCTCGTGCTGATCTTGACACGGTGTCCGAGAACATCGACCATCACTCTCTGAACATCCTCAGCCGTAACAAAGTCTCTCCCCGCAAGAACAGCCATCGCTCTGGACATACGGAGCAGAGCTATAGTGCCTCTCGGAGATGCACCTGCCAAAAAGTAGTCATGTTCTCTGGTTTTCTCAACTATGGAAACCATATAATCATATAAAGAATCGTGAACCGGAACCGTCTTTGTCATCTCCTGAAGTGATCTGAGATCATCAAGCGTGATCACCTGACTCACACTGTCGAGATTCTCCCAAACCTCGTTTTTAAGTATCTCGACTGCATCGTTGTGGGCCGGATATCCCATGGTTATACGTATCATAAATCTGTCCATCTGTGACTCAGGCAAAAGCTGGGTTCCAGATGCACCTGACGGATTCTGTGTGGCTATAACTATAAACGGATCGGGAAGCTTCCACGTCCTGCCCTCCACGCTCGCCTGCCTCTCCTCCATAACCTCAAGAAGCGCCGACTGCGTCTTTGGCGAAGTCCTGTTTATCTCGTCAGCTAAAAAAAGGTTGCAGAAGACTGCCCCCTTCCTGAATACAAACTGACTCTTCTCCTTATCATACATGGAGAATCCGAGAAGGTCGCTAGGCAGTACATCAGGAGTAAACTGTACCCTGTGATAATCAAGCGACATCGTCTTTGCAAAGGTTGTGGCAAGAGTTGTCTTCCCAACTCCCGGGATATCCTCCATCAGGATATGTCCCTCTGCCATGATAGATGCAAGTATCTTTACTATCACATCATCCTTGCCCTTGATGATCCGGGCAACCTCTGACCTTATCAAACCAAGTTTATTATCCATAGATTCACCAATCAAATTCTTATTAATTTGCAACTACTTTCTTATTTATGGGGTTTACCCTTTTAAACATCTTTAATTGCTCAGGAGTCATTACATGGCAATTTTCCTTATTCTACCATATCACCGTCATCTAGTCAAGAAAACATCCGCCTTATCTTATCTGTCGGATACCCCTTCCCTGCAAGATATCTCATCTGTTTCTGCTTCTCCTCATATGTAAGCTCAGCTATATCTCTCCCCTTGAGTCTTTTTGCTATCAATGCCCGCAGCGCCTCTTCCTCTGCATCTGCTTGATCATCGTTATCATCCTGCTTTTCGTAGCTGTTACGTAAAGCCTCTGACAGTATCTCCTCCGGGATCCCCTTCTCGATAAGCTTTCTCCTGATCTCATTTTTACTTTTAGACAGTTTATGATAATCGATATACGACTCGGCATATCGGAAATCATTGATATAACCAAAACTTTTCACATATTCCATGGCAAAAAGAGCGGACTTTTCGGAAAAGCCCGCTCTGTATAAGCGATCTGACAGTTCTTTTTCTGTTCTGTCCTTGTGAAGAAGAAGCGCCATAGCCTTGGCTACTGCCTTCTGTGTCTCTTCATCACTATTCATCAGTTCCCACTCCTGCCGGTGCAGCCTGCTGCGGAGCGTCCTCGTCATCCCTCGCAAGACACTTCTCTCTGACAGCCTGCTCGACCTCGTCGAATACAGCCGGATTATCTGCCAGATAGTTCTTGGCGTTCTCACGCCCCTGACCGATACGCTCTCCCTTGTAGCTGTACCACGCACCGCTCTTTACGATGATATCATTTGCTGCAGCCAGATCGAGTACGTCTCCCTCTCTGGAGATGCCCTTACCGAACATGATATCAAACTCAGCCTCCTGGAACGGCGGGGCTACCTTGTTCTTCACTATCTTGGCACGAACACGGTTACCTATCTTCTCACCGGCCTGAGCAAGTGTCTCTATACGACGAACCTCCATACGTACCGAAGCATAGAACTTCAGTGCACGTCCACCGGTAGTTGTCTCCGGATTGCCAAACATAACGCCGATCTTCTCACGAAGCTGGTTGATAAAAATAACGGTACAGTTTGACTTGTTGATAACACTGGTGAGTTTCCTGAGTGCCTGGCTCATGAGACGGGCCTGCAAGCCGACATGGGAATCTCCCATATCCCCGTCTATCTCAGCCTTTGGAACCAGGGCTGCAACAGAATCAACGATAACTATATCCACAGCGCCTGAGCGCACCATGGTCTCAGTGATCTCCATAGCCTGCTCTCCGCTGTCAGGCTGGGAGATATATAACTCATTTATATCCACTCCTATGTTTCTCGCATATACGGGATCGAGAGCATGCTCAGCATCGATAAAGCCCGCGATACCGCCTCTCTTCTGAACCTCTGCAACCATATGAAGAGCAACTGTGGTCTTACCACTGGACTCCGGTCCGTATATCTCTACTACTCTGCCCTTCGGGATACCACCGACACCAAGTGCTATGTCCAAACTCAGCGAGCCGGTCGGTGTAGCCTCAACCTGAAGATGTGTGTTATCTCCGAGTCTCATAACGGACCCCTGACCGTACTGCTTCTCAATCTGAGCAATAGCCGACTCAAGTGCCTTTAATTTGTTAGGATCCTTCTCGATCTTCGCTCCTGCCATAAATCTTTCCCTCCTCATAAATCCTATAACAACGAATAATAGTTAACCGCCACATGCCCTACATGTGCATCCCGGATATGGCGTTGTCGTCAGCCTTTGGTTACATCCGTTCGATTTTTATATAAATCTCGAACGCTCGTTCGTATGTCCTTATAATACACCAGCATACTCACTTTGTCAACACTTTTTTTTGAAAAAATATATTTTTTTGCCGGCGGACCGTTTCCTGCCTGTCCTATACAGATTCTGTTATATAACAGAACCATCATAACACAACTAACCCCCATAGTAAAGTGTTGTTCGTGCGCAAAAATATACCATTCATGCATATAAAAAAACGCATCACGTTCGTCCTCCCCGCGCATCCACCGTTTCAAGCGGTCTATACACGAACGGAAAACAAACGTGATACGTTCACACGAACGGAACTTTTTTAGGAAACACTGATCAGAAAAACACTGATCAAGCGTTTCCCCAAACCGATCCGTCAGATCATTTATCTTAGAAGATATCCTTCAGAAAAACCTCATATCCCTTCTCGGTCTCATATATATCTGCCTTTGAAGTGATCTCCCACGGAGCATGCATGTTCAGCACAGCCACACCGCAATCGATGACATTCATGCCGTAAAGCGCCATGATATAGGCTATCGTTCCGCCCCCGCCTATATCAACCTTGCCAAGCTCAGCCGTCTGGTAAGCAACTCCCTTTTTATCAAGTATGCCCCTGATCCTCGCCATAAACTCTGCATTAGCATCGTTGCTGCCCGACTTTCCGCGGGATCCGGTAAACTTGTTAAACACCATCCCCCTGCCAAAGTAAGCCGCATTTTTCTTCTCATAAGCAGATGCATACGTCGGATCAAATGCCGCACTGACATCCGATGAAAGCATGCGTGAGTTGGCCAGACATCTCTTCAGCAGACGATCATCGTAATCCCCCAGAAGCCCGATCAGCTCTGCCACTGTGTTCTCAAAGAACTGCGAGCGCATACCCGTTGCTCCGACGCTGCCGATCTCTTCCTTGTCAACCAGCAGACAACATGTCGTGTGCTCAGTTTCCTCCACAGCGAGCATCGCCTTCAACGATGTAAACGCACACACCTTGTCGTCCTGGCCGTAAGCCATGATCATACTTCTGTCGATACCCGACTCCCTGGCAGCCCCGGCAGGAACTACCTCCAGCTCAGCGGAGAGGAAATCCTCCTCCGTAACATCGTATTTATCTTTCAAAAGAGCAAGGATATTATTCTTTACAGCTTCCTTGCCTTTTGACTCGTCCTTCTCATCCTTGTCATCGATCACCAGCGGCCTGGAACCGACCAGGATATCCAGAGCCTCACCCTCGATCACCTTGGAAGCCTTTTTATCCATGTTTTCCTGAGACAGGTGGATCAGCAGATCGGTCACGCAGAAGATCGGATCATCCTTGTCCTCGCCTATGCAAACATCAACGACCATCCCATCCTTCTTTACAAATACTCCGTGTATGGCAAGCGGCACCGTCACCCACTGATACTTCTTGATCCCGCCGTAGTAGTGCGTATCAAGATAAGCCAGCTCCGTATCCTCGTAAAGCGGATTCTGCTTCACATCCATACGTGGGCTGTCGATATGCGCACCCAGGATCGCCATGCCCTTCTCTATCGATTTCTTTCCGATGTTAAAAAGCACAACTGCCTTTTTCATATTCACAGCATACACCTTGTCGCCGGGGTGCAGTTTTTTCTTCTTTTTTATGAGTTCATTTATATCGACATAACCTGCTTTTTTTGCCTCCTCAACGGCATAAACCGTACACTCTCGCTCGGTTTTATTTTTCGATAAAAATGTTATGTAAGCCTTGTTCAGTTTCTCGAGCTCGGCTAAATCCTTTTTTTTGTAATTCTTCCATGCGTTTGGTCTTTCCATCTTTTTTATGTCCTTTCTTTTATAAAAATGTAACTGCTTATGATAAATCAAGCGCCGGACAATCCGACGCATTTACTCATCAAAAGTCACAACGACATAGAATCCCTTGTCGTTTTCCTCGATCTTTTTTACTATGCCCTTGCGGGACTTCAGTCTCTCCCTCTGAGTATAGTTTGCAGACATAGCCACCGCAGGGATGATGGTATAGTAGAAAGCGGAAGTCAGCTTGCCTTCCGTGATCTCCACCTCGTCACCCTCCTTCACCAACCCAGGGCGCTCCATCTTGAACTCCATATCTCTCATATCATCCATCCTGTCAAACCGGCATCACCGAACCGGTCGTATATCACACCCTACAGCCTCTGTCCCCTCTGGGTCTCAAAGCGTTTCCTGATATATAACTCAGACCTGATGACCTCATACAGATCCTTGGACTCATCATCAACCGGGATGTCCAGGCTCACAGCTATATTGGTCAGGATATGCTCGTTTGCATCTCTCATGTCTTCAAAGATCTTCAGCTTCATGGCATACGTTTTTTCATCGAAAAATGCCATCATGCGAGCGGTCTGCTCATCCGTCTCCTTCTCGGGTTCACCTGTTCCCTCTGTAGCAGGCTCCTCCGCATCTACCACCGAACCGTCATCCGCATCCACAACCGGACCGGCCATGCCGATAGGACCGCCCATACCGATAGGACCACCCATCTCTATAGGCTCGGAATCACCGGACTTATCCTTCTTTGCAAGCCGTTTCAAACGTCTGCCCTTCTGCTTATCCGGGAGATCCTCTCTCTTCTCTATCTGCTTTTTAGTATTTACCGGCAGCTCTTCAAAACTCCTCACATACGTAGAGAAGAATAAATGCTTCTCCATAACATAGTACTCATACGGTGCTTCCAGCTCCTGATAGCAGATAACCTCTTCATAACCCGGGACTGCATTCGCCTGGGCGATAAGCTGTATAGGTGCACCTGTTTTTTTGTGATACATTACACGCTTATTCATACTGTCCCTCCTATCCTGGTTTAGCGTGAGACCTAACAGACCGACTCACGCTTTCTCGCTCTCCTTAGCCGCAATCGACTTGTTCACATAATCACATACATCGTCCACATCCAGACCATGAACCACACATGCCTCGGCCAGAGTCTCCAGCGCTGCCGACGGGCAACTGACACATCCCATC